>CAMVGI010000009.1 GCA_947166955.1 uncultured Clostridia bacterium
CCACCGCTTTTCTGCGCGGTGCGGGCGTCGGCGCGGTCGCCGGCGCGACGATCGGCGCGCTGATCGCGGCAAACCGCGGCTCCATGCGAACGGGTGTCGGTCGCGCCATGCAGCATGCCGGCGCGGCCATGGACGAGGCTTTGTACGATTTCATGCGCACGATGCGATAAGGAAAAAAGGGGAAACGCGGGCCGCGTTCCCCCTTTTTTCGTGCAAACGCAAAATTCGTGCTTGACTTCCCCGACATCTTCGCATATAATAGCCGATGCTGTTGAGCGCAACGATATGCAGTGGTATCGAAGTGGTCATAACGAGCACGACTGGAAATCGAATTGGTTTCGTTTCCACCGATGCCCGCCAGCCCTTGATTTTGCTGGACTCCCGCTTTTTTCTACGCCCCGCGCGCCGCGGATTTCTACGTTTTTTCTACGCTTTGCTTTCGGTTCGCCGGAACCCCGGCAAGCGACAACTGAATACGCAGTGGTATCGAAGTGGTCATAACGAGCACGACTGGAAATCGTGTGATCGCCAAAAGCGGTCCGAGGGTTCGAATCCCTCCCACTGCGCCAAAATCAAGAGGGAATTTGCCTGATTTGGTAAATTCCCTCTTGATTTTGCAACTTTCGAGAGAATTTCCGTGATTCCGGTTTCTCGGTAGTCCGCTCGATAATCGTTCTGATTATTATTGGTATTGCTGTATTTTTGCAATTATTTCGCTGCTATTGGAATGCTGGCGCGTAGAAAAAGCGTAGAAGAGCGTATACAGTTGGTAATATCAAGCGCCGGTTTCCTCCGATTTTGCATACAGGTTCGCCGCGATCATTCCGGTCTCCTGCTGCGCGGAGACGTCGAGATGGGCGTAAATGTCCGCCGTCGTGCTGAAGGTCGCGTGCCCCAGCCAAATCTGGATCTGCTTCATCGACACGCCGTTCGCCAGCAGCAAACTAGCCGCGGTATGGCGAAGATCGTGGAAGCGGATCTTTCGCAGGCCGTACTTCTCCAGCAGGTACGTGAAGTGCTCCGTCACAAAGTTGGGGCGGATCAGTACGCCCATCTGGTCGACGCAGACGTAGTCGAGGTAGTCCGTGCAGTACGACGAGCGGAACAGGGCGCGGTACGTCTCCTGCTGCGCCTTCTGGCGCGTGAGCAGGTCTTCGATCACGGGCAGGAGCGGCAGGGTGCGGACGCTGGACTTGGTTTTGAGTACGTCCTCGCCGCGAATCAGGCACTTGCCGCCCTCCGTCGTCTCGATAACCTTGTGCCGTACGGAGATGGTCTTGCCCTTGAAATCGACGGCGTTCCACTTGAGCCCCAGCACCTCGCTGCGCCGCAGGCCATAGTAGGCGGCGAGCGTGATCGGCGTTTCCAGCGGGTCGCCTTTCGCGGCGGCGAACAGCAGACGCATTTCCTCCTCCGAATAGTGTCCCGGCTCGAAGTGGTTCTTCTTCGGCTTGTCCACGCGGTCGGCGGGATTGCGCGCGATGATGTCCTTCTTCACGGCGTTCAGCAGCGCACGGTGCAGGACCGCGTGGTAGTGGATGACCGTGTTCGTCTTGCAGCCGTCGTCCAGGATCTTCTGGTAGAAGTCCTGCAAGTGCGTGGGCGTCAGCTCGCCGAGCGTCACGCCCAGCGCGCGGAAGTACGGGTCGATCCGCGCGTTGACCATGTTGCGGTAGCTGTGGTGCGTCGCCGTGGAGACGGTGGACTTGATCATTTTGAGCCACGATTGCACATAGTCCGCGAACAGGGCGTCCGCCTCGTTGGGCTTGGGAGCCTCCGTGACCAGCTCGCCTTTCTCGCTCAGCTTGGGGTAGAACCTGCCCTCACCGTGCGATTCGTATTCGACGATCAGATGGTTGAGCAGGGCTTCCGCCTCGCGCTTGTTGCCGCGCTCCGGCAGACCGAGGGGTATCCATTTGGGTTTCCGCTTGCCGTTCACCTTGAGGTTGAGAACGGCGTAGTATTTTCCGTTTTTGATTTGCAGGTTGCCGGTCAGCATTGCCTGTCACTCTCCTTTCCGTTTGCTGCGGCCGCCCGCCATTGACGGCTCAACAGTATCACATTCGTGCTCTGATATCCATATCCAAAGCGTAGAACACCGACTCGATTTTTTCTACGAAAGCTCCGCTTCCGTAGAAAAAATGTCATGAATGCCGTTTCCCTCGCCGCTGGCGCGGCAACTGGGGAAACATGGCGGCCAAACATCCATGCGCTCCGACCTTGATTCATGACGTCGCGCCGCGGGCGCATGAATATTTGGCAGGCGTCCCCATGCTATGCGGCGTCAACATCGTCACCGGTCAGGTATTCGATGACGCAGAGCTTGGGGATGCGGTAGCTCCGCCCGATGCGCACACAGCGCAGCTCGCCCGACGCGAGCAGACGGTACGCGAGCTTTCGGCTGATGCCGCCGAGCATTTTGCGAAGCTGCTCCACATCGACCACGTCGGGGTACTCCGCAAACATATCGTGTTTCTTTTGCATAGATGATCCTCCTGAAAAGCAGAAGAAGGACGCGGGGCGATGATATGACTGTCATCGCGTCCACGTCCTTCTTGTTGTGTTGATGGTTGTATTCGGGGTGTGTCAGGATATAGTTATCCCTTTTATGGTGAAAATCTCGTATAAAAAGAAAAATAGTGCGAGGTTAAATCGGAGCTTTACTCATTGCTCCGGGAAAAATCCTCCCTCTGCGGAGGTAACAGTACGGGACAGGTCCGGCAAGACCTGCACGGGCATATACCAAGGGTCTTCACTGCTTTCAACCCAAGGGCAGCGCCGCCTCTCTTACGCGGAGGCCATGCAAGGTGTCTCATTTTAGGCAACACCGCACGATTCGCGGCACACGTCTTGCTTGCATAAATCCCGCCATATGCCCCCAAACCCCTTGACCATCCATCAAGGATGGCCTGCGGGATTTCGTGTCATCTGTCGAGATTTCTGACGGCGCAATCCGCGCACCAGAATCGTGTGGAGTTGCCTTTGTCGAAACGTCGTCCATGCGGCGGTCCTGCCAGAGACCGCTTCCGCGGCAGTTCTCGCTCACCGGCGTGATCGCCGGGTCATGGCGCTGCGTTGGAGTGCTCTTCCGTTTCGACGGTTTCCCGTACTGCTGATATGATCATATCCCCGCTGTAACCGGGGAAGCGGTACGGGACAGGTCCGGCAAGACCCGCGCGGGCATATTCCAAGGGCCTCTACTGCTTCCAACCCAGGGTCAGCGCCGCCTCTCTTACGCGGAGGCCAGGCGAGGTGTCTCATTATAACTCGAAACGGGGTCCATGCGGCGGTCCTGCCAGAGACCGCTTCCGCGGCAGTTCTCGCTCACCGGCGTGATCGCCGGGTCATGGCGCTGCGTTGGAGTGCTCTTCCGTTTCGACGGTTTCCCGTACTGCTGGTATGAGATTGTCGAGGTGCATCGGCAACCGTCTTTTCCGATTGCCTGCCGCTATTATAATTGACTTTTGCGCCGCTGTCCATGTATAATAGGTAAAATTATTTTCCAGCTTAACGATTGTAGAGATTGGGGAACATGGATAATGAGGAATACCGAAAACAAGCCGGCACCGCTGGCATACGGCTATGCGGAGAACGGACTCCTGCATACGGAATTGCAGTGGGCGCAGATGGACGAAGCGTGCTTCGCCAAAACCATCGGCGCGGATCTGGTGGATTTTGCTTACATTGATGACGGTTCGCTGTATGCGGTCATATTGGAGATCAACAGCCTCTGCCGGGGCTTGACCGAGAAACAGGCGAGCGCGGACAATATCGCCCGCGCCGTGCTGCAAAAATGTGAGCCGATGCTTCGGATCAATCTGTATTTCTCCGTCTACCTGATGAGTTTTCTCGACTTCCTGTTTGACGGAACCATCGACGAGCGCGTTTTTCCCGGCGCGAGCCGTGCCGAACGGCGTCTGCGCAAAGCGGCAAAGGATGCGCGGAACGCAGACGTCATGGATGTGGTTGACCTGATTTTCGAAGCCTGTCAGTCCAAACGGAAGCTCGCCGAATCGGCATTGCGGGCGGTATATGAGGATAAAACAGGCGGAGCCCTCACACCGCTGGAGCGCTATTACCGGCGTGAGCAGGAGGACGCTTTGTTCCAAAAACAGCTCCACGCGACCTTTACCGTGAAGCTGGGGCGGCGCGCAACGGGCGACCGCTCTGTGACGCAGCTCACGGTGCTGGATACGGTGGACGATCTGCTGCGCTATGAATTGTTCCTTTTGGTGACACAGGGTAGGCGGTATAAGTTCTGCAAGAACTGCGGCAAGCCGTTCATCCCCTCCGGGCGCTCGGACGCAATCTACTGCGACCGCGTCATGGAGGGCGCGGACAAACCCTGCAGCAAGATCGGCGCGTACAGGACCGACGTGAAAAAAGTGGAGGCAGATCCCGTATTGAACGCCCACCGCATGGCATACCGGCGGATGCACAAGAACATGGAGTACGGCGGCTTGGAGGAGGATGCGTTCAAGCGCTGGAAGGACGAGGCGGCGCAAAAGCGCGACCGCTGCAAGGCGGGCGAGCTCGGCGTGGAGGATTTCCTCGCGTGGCTGGACGCCACGAGCAGGAGACGGTGAGAGAGCGTTGGGCGCGGTTCATACCACCGCGTCCAGCGCTTTTTGACCTCTGCTTTGATTTTGACGTAGTCGTCGCCGGGGTGCGCCTCGTAGAGCTTCTCAGCGCCCGCGTAGATCGTCGGGACGTAGTAATAGTCGGTGTAACGGCTCGTCGCCTCGCTCTCGCGCTCTTCCTCGATCCACTCGACCGCGACGCCGCGGTAGGCGGGGTTCTCCTCGCACAGCTCGTTCAATGCGCGGCGCGCCTCGTGGCAGTAGGGGCAGTCGTCCAGATGCAGGATCGTCAGCGTCTTCTCTGCGTCCACCTTTTCCCTCCGTAGATCGGCATCTTTTCTTTACAGCTTCCCGAAGTATTCCCGCAACTCGGCTTTGTTGTGCAGAACGATCTCCGGCGCGCCGTGGAGCATGACGTTGTCATAGCCGTCGATAAAGCAACGCGCGTCGGTCTTGTACCCGATGCAGCGTTTTCCCTTGGCGTAGCAATAGCCCAGCTCGAAGCACGCGCCCTCGTCGGGCACTCTGCCGTCGTACAGGAACAGGACCGCGTCGCACCAGTCCATGTGCTCACAGTCGAGCCGGAAAAGGTATTTGCGCCTCGGGACGCCGTCGATCGTGTCTGGCAAGTCCGCCACACAGCCGCCCTCCCGCTGGGGGAGGAAGGTCTCGTGGCCGCAATCGCGAATGATCGCGTCGATGCGCTCGTTGAACCGACGCTCGCCCTCGCAGAAGAGCGGGGCCGCAATGTAGACTTTCATGTGGCATTTTCCTCCCGACGGGACTGAGTGATCCATTCGGCAACGTCATCTTCGGACTTCAGCCCTGCTGCTGCGGCTTGCCCCTTCATCTGCTCCTGAAGCGTTTGCATCGCATATACATTGGCGGGCTTGCTTTCTCTGCTCATCCACTTACCGCCGCAAATCAGCATCTTGTCCCGGTTCTGCTCGATCTCGCCGTGCTCGATGCGCTTGTCCCACTCCTCGGGCGGAACCGCCTCGTAGGAAATGTTGATATGCTTCTGCTGGCAGCCCCACAGGTCGAGGAGAACGGTGTTGATGCGCTCCGCGACCTTGCGTATGGTCTCGTCGTCCTTTGGAAAGCCTTTGATGGCAATGTAGGGCATGGGACGCCTCCTTTTAGCGGTCAGCCGTTCTTCAGTTTTAGGCTATGTATGATTTGCTGCTGTTTCTCAGTAAGGAAAAAGTTATGATAATTGATATCTCGCCCTTTTGGCGGAAATATCATAGCGAACATATGTCCATTTCCCTCACCGGAATCAGCAATAGTAGCCCCAGAGAACACCTCGTGCGTGATAGCATTTTTTAAGACATAGTATTCTGGAAGAATTGTGCGAAGGCTCCATTGCATAACACCCGATATGGTTATGCTTGCGATCTGGCAAATTTCTTTTGCAATCGGTAGATATACACCATCAGAAGAAACATCCATTGTATGAGAATGGCTAAACGAACAATACAAAGTGTCCTGGCTATCAAGCTTGTCGCGGAATGCGGTATCTGCAATCGCCATTATTGGATCAAGCATAAATAACTTCTTCGCAGAACGATCTATAATGTCATTTGTGTATTGTTCCATGTTTTTATACTTGCCATGACTCTTACTGCAACTTGACAGTATGGGAGTATCAGGATACCAATGAAATGCGCCGGGTGCATCTGGCGCTTCTAAATATATACTCCAGTTGACCCACTTTAGGTATTGCGATTTTGCATGAAGGAAATTTTCCGGAGTGCCTGTCCCCTTGAAGTCTGGGAAGTCATCTTCAATTCGCTGTTTCCACGGTTCAAGAGTGTATAAATCAACGCCGTGAAAAATCGCTTTATTCTTTGCAGCTTCGCTATATCCCGATGTGGAAAAAATGGCTTTGTGAGTGATCTGCGGCATATCTGCAAATTTCATACATAACTGTTCAATTGTAACGACATCAAGCGGTTTCGATTCTTTTTTTACTTCAGCAGCTTTGAAAGCTGCTATCATTCCTTCTTGATTTCTATAGGTGATTGTAATATCAACATCACGATTTTTCCCCGCTGCAGGGTCGTATACCATATCGCCAACAGTTATTTCAACAGCATCAGGATTATGTTGCAAACAACAGAGTCCCGCCAAATACTGAATCATCATTGGATTTGCCATATTAATACCTCCAGTGATGCTATTCTGTACTGCTCGATAGTATCGCTTTATCTGTTCTCCTCAAAGTTCTCCACCTGCTCCATGACCTCCCTGAACACTTCGGGAGTAAGGCGCTCGATAGTCTCGAGAAGGCGGTTCTCCACCTGCTCCATGACCTTGCGGAACACCTCCGGGCTGTACTGCGGAGGATAGCCATTTTTGACAAGGCAGATTTTAATGTCAAACTTGAGCTGATCCCTGACGATCTGATTGTTTAGCCAGTCGGCAAACGAGGACTTCGTATCAATGATCTCCTTGATTTTCTTTGCCAGCGACTTGCACTTTTCATTGACCGAAACGCCGTCGACAACCTTATCCTCGCCGTACTCAAAGTTGTATTGGTCACGCAGAGCCATCAGAATATCATAAAACGCCTTCTCCTCAAAGGTCAGACCGACCTTACGGAAACTTTCGCGGTCAGCGTTCATCTCTTTCAAAATGCGCAGCGCCTGCTCCGTCGCATTTTTAATGATCTCTTCGGACGTTTCCTCTTGCGCAGCACCAGCTTCTTCTGCAGTCAGATGCTTCCTCCGGTCGTGATACTGCTTGATTGTTGCCTCAAGCATTTCCTGAAATCGCTTGGCAGCCATCTGATTGGTTTTGCTGTATTCCGTGATTTGCCTGCGAAGCATTTTCACCAGTATTTCGAGCTTGGACGCCGGCATTTTTACATCAGACAGCTTCTCGAAATACTCCGGGCTGAAAATATCCTCTTCCTCGCCGCTTTCAAGGATGCTTTCGACTTTGCTGTATTTCAGCGCCTCCTCAACCATCCTTGCCACATTGCGGTTCATGATATCAGCGTCGATTTCGCTGGTTCCGCTCATCTTGCGGACGAAACCGGCAATCGCCATGAAGCATTGAGCAAGAGCCGATTCCTCTTCGCCAAGCTCGCCGGAGGGCTGGCAGATATCATAGGCTGTTCGCATCCTCTTGACGGTTTTGAGGAAATATGTTTTGAACGACACCTTCTGGACGCTCTTTCCATTTTTGCTGATAGAGTTCAGTTCTTCCGTAGACACAAAAACGTACTCGGCAGCCTTTGCCAGCAGCCGATACCGCTCAGCCGGATCTCCTGCGGGATTGAGAAACGGCGTCAAGTCATAGCCTGCAAAGAGGTTCTTGAGGGTAAGAAGTTCCTCTCTAAATACGCCGGTCGCCTGTTCAATGTCATCGGATGTGGGCGCGACGGAGCTGTCGCCGCCATACATCTTCATGGCTTCGCGCATATTATCACGAATGCCGATATAATCGACGATCAGGCCGTACTCCTTGCCAGGGTATTTCCTGTTTACACGGCTGATGGTCTGGATCAGCATATGCTTTTTCAGAGGTTTGTCGTTGTACATGTATGTAAGCGAGGGAACGTCAAATCCCGTGATCCACATATCGACGACAATAACGATGCGGAAATTTGACTTTTCCTGTTTGAAGGCAACATCAAGCTTCTCGGAGCGCTTATCATTTGTGACGCCGCCGAGATAATTGTACATGTCTTTATCGTCGTTCTTTCCGACGCTTGCCACCATAGCAATAAAGGGCATGGGCTTCAATTTGTTCAGCTCTTCCGCAGAAACGGTAACGCCATCCGGAACCTTCTTCTCCTCAAACCATTCCGGGTACTTTTCTTCAAACTTTTTCAGCAGGTCATAGGCGATTTTTCTGTTGGAACAAACGATCATCGCCTTCTGCACGCGCTCCGGATCGTTGGCACACGCCGAAACATAGTGGTCATGGATATCCACGGCAAGGCGCTCCAAGCGAGAAGGCTCGCCAAGGATGATCTCCATAGAGCTCATGGCCTTCTTGCTTGCCTCGACATCCTCCTCGGTCGCGCCGTCGTCGGCGCATTTTTTGTAATACTCCTCGATCAGCTTGACTTTTTCCTGATCCAGCAGGACTTTTGCAATCCGGGGATGATACTTGATGGAAACGGTCAGACCGTCGGCAACCGCCTGATCCATCGTATAGCGGTCGATTTCATCGCCGAATGTCTGATAGGTTTCAGAAATCGGCGTACCGGTAAAGCCAACAAATGTGGCGTGAGGGAACGCCTCGCGCAAAACCTTCGCATAGGGCTTGGACACCATGGCTTTCATGTTGTTGTCCGCGTCCTTGCTGAACTTGATCTGTCTGGACTGTTCCAGTTGGGTACGGTGCGCCTCATCCGAGAAGCAGATGATATTTGCGCGGTCATTGATCAGGCCGATTTTATCGTCTTTTCTGTCGCAGAACTTCTGAATCGTGCAGATATAAAACCCGCCGCTTTCACGCACGCCGAGTTCTTCTCTCAATACCTTGCGGCTCGGGACGACGCTGACTTCGCCGAGGCTCAAAAACTCATTGCTCTTGGTAAACAGCTTTGAGCCTTGATTTTGCAGGTCGTCGCGGTCGACAATCATGATGATCGTGGGAGAGCCGATTTCCGGGATATCCGTGCAGCGCAGGGCAAGCTGGCGTGCAAGAAAGGCCATCGTATAGGTCTTGCCGCAGCCGGTTGCGCCAAAATAGGTGCCGCCCTTTCCGCTCTTTGCAATCACGGATTTGATAATGCTCTGTTTCAGCAGGCGCGCGGCAAAGAACTGCGGATACCGGCAAACGATCTCCACTTCATCGCTGTCGTATTCGCTGTCCTGAAAATAGATGTAGTCGCGGAAAATTTCAAGGAAGCGCTCCGGGCTGTATACGCCCTTGATCATGGTCTGCGTCTCTTCAAAGGGAAGCGTGGATACCTTGTCTCCTTCGTTTACGCGGCGCCATGCGTAAAAATGTTCATAGGGCGTGCGAACCGTACCCAGCCGCGTTTTCACGCCGTCGGAGATGCACGCCAGCGGGCAGTAGTGCAGCAGGTGCGGGATGTCGCGCCAATAGCGAATATTGATTTGCTCCCACGCATCATAGATCGTAGCGTTTGCATCTGCCGGGTTTTTGAGTTCGATAATGCACAGAGGCAGACCATTGACAAACAAGAGGATGTCGGGGCGGCGATTTTCGACCTGCCCGTTGTTGGTATATTCCACGGTGAATTGATTGACGGCACGGAAGATATTGCTGTCCGGATGCTCGAAATCAATCAGGGCAATCATAAGCGGCTCGCCGTTTTGCGGCGTGAACTGGATGCCATTGACCATCCAGCCATATACCTTGTGCAGCGTGGCAAAGTCGCTCTCCGCACCGGCGAGGCGGACGGTATCCATGAGCTGGCGAATCTCATCGACGGTCAGATCGGGATTCGTCTTGCTCAGGAACTGCTCCAAGTCATCCTCGTACAGCACATCCCGCTTGGAACGGCGCGCCATGCTGCTTCCGGCAAGATACTGCCAGTCCTCTGCCTCCAGATAGGAGAGGAAAGCATTTTCATATTCGGACTCGCAAAAGCGACCGTTGTAGTTTTGCAGCTTTGCCATAGGTAATACCTCCATGATGCAAAAAATGCAAATTGTTCCTTACTGTAATGATTTCATATACTCTTCTACAATAAAGGTATTCAATGAAGCTGCAAGATTCAGTGCTAAACGAGCTATGTGTTTCGGAATCGCAACGCCCTTTTCGCCGGTTCCATGGGCGGCGCCAGAATTGTTGCGTATATATGGTAAGGACATGAGGACTTTTTCCCGAAAACCCTCCGCTACCATTACAGATGGAAGCGCGCTTGTATAGATGCTGTTCCACTTTTTTGTCAACTTGTCTGCATTTCCTTGTTGCTCTGCGCATACAACCTTTAGTACGCTCTCGTAACTTTTTCCCGCATTATTTATAGCTTCGCTGTATTCTTCCTTTTCAAAAAACTCAAAAGCTTTAACGAGTTCGCTATATGCGGAAGAAAATTTTGGATCAGCGTCTTTTAACTCGCCCAATTTCATCAAAGATTTATTTCGCAAATCCATTTCAAACTGAAGTGAATCAATTTTTATCATGTACCCTTCATGCAAAAGCCACGGGATATCATTGCTCGCGAGTACTCTGTTAATTTCATTCTGGAAATCAACTTTTTCGCTATCTGACAATTCTCCAAATTGCAGTTCGATAATATCAAACAAGAACGGTGTAAAGGTAGCTGCAAGGTAGTTTATAGGCGTTGTTGGGTGAAATGCTTCACCCCTATCGACACAGTTGAATCCAAGCTGACTGTTTAATGTTTCAATTGCTGATTCCAATGCGGTTGTCCGGACTTCCCAATTATCATAACGGTTGGGATAAACGATTTGCGGTTCTGCAAATTCATGTAAGACGTTTGCAATCTTTTCTTTAACCCTGTATTCAATCTCCCCACAGATTTCATCTTTGGCTTCTAAGCCGCCGTAAACAATATAATCGGAATATCTCTCCGAAAAAAGCATCTTGGTTCAGCTCCCTTCCTCCAATGACCCTTTAATCAATATCGGGCAAATATCCTTGATCTGTGCTTTTAATTGCTCGTTGATTTGCTTCCTTGTGCTGTATGCAGAAAAAACTTCCGCTATCGCTTTCTGAATCTTTATATCCGGAATCGGTATTTCCACATTGCCAAGTTCTTCCCAGTCAAATGTTTCTCGCGCCGAACCCCAAGAACAGAATCGGGCATAGCGGTTAAACTCCGCTCTTGAAAAGAACAGCATCAGATACTGTGGCCATAGATGCTCAACGTCTCTGCTTTTGAATACGACATACGAAGAAGAACAAATAAATGTGTTCTCCGTGTCATTCAAAGCAAGAGATACTCTTCCACCGTTACGAGAAGTAACTGTCACATAAACAAATTCGTTCGGCTGAATCACATAGTACGGCATCAAATTAACGTCTGCCATATCGGCCTTTGTTTCAATGAGCTTCTTTTCAATAGAAACGCCGCGTACATCGTCCAAACCATAATGCAAATCATCGTTTTTTGTTTCAACCAGTTCAATATACGGTCCAATCTTCTCGCATGGCATCTTCCGCCGCAAATCCTCAATATACCCATCGCAAACGAGCTTCAAATCCTCCAACCCGCGCTCATAGCTCTGCTGATTGGCAAGCATGGCTTTGTAGATATCAACGCATTTTTCCTGAATTTTGATATCCGGGAGGGGAATGAGTATTTCACTCATGTCGTTGAAATTGAATTCCGGTCTTTGGCTGCCAAAATTTCTGAATGTAACCTCTCGATAAAACTCATCGCGACGAAAATAGATATAAAGATACTCTGGGTTTATCTTCTCTTTCCCTTTACTATTCAAATAGAAGACGATATAGAGGTGCGAAACAATACACATTCCGCTTGTCCGATAAGCAATCGAACCCAAGTCCAGTCGTGAGGGATTATAAACAAATGCGCCATTATTGACTATTTTATATGGTTTCAAATCAACATCAATTGGTTCTCCCTTCGGTGGGGCAAACACGCCTTCGTTTGTAACCCCCTCGATCAGCTCAACGCCGTATTTCATGTCACGATTATTTACGGTTGAACGCTCGATATAGTCTCCAAGCCTTACAGTTGGGACGCCTGCAATCGATGTCCTTGGATTAGATTTCATACCCGATCCCCCTGAACGCATCTTCCAACATCTTCTGCGACTGCTTCTCCTGCGCGATCACATCACGCATCTCCGCCTGAATCCGGCGCATCTCTGCGGGGAAATTAATTTCCAGATCGTGGTCGATGAACTCAATATACTTGCTGGGAATCAGGCTCCACCCGTGCGCTTCGATTTCATCCATACCGACGCTGCGGTAAAGCTCCGGCACTTCGTAATGCGTTCCGTCCGTCCCCTCTGCCTGCCATGTGTGATAAATGTCCGCTGCCCGCTTGATTTGGCCGGCGTCGAGCCGCACCTTCTTTTTGTTTTCGCCCTTGACGGGGTTTTCCGTCCATGTGCGAAGATCCATGAAAAGGATCTCGTGCTCACGGTTGCGGAGCGCCCTGCCGTGGTAGTCGCCGCCCTTTTTGTTCTGATTCAGAATCCAGAGCGTGACGCTGATATCCGTTGTAATAAAAAGCTCACGGGGAAGGATAATGATAGCTTCGACTTTGTCGTTCTCAATCAGCTTTTTCCTGATTGCAAGCGTGTCGCTGTCGCCCAGAGCGCCGTTTGCCAAAAGGAAGCCGGCAACGCCGTCCAGTGCCTTCAGGTGGGAAAGAATGTGAAGAATCCAGGCATAATTCGCGTTGCTCTCCGGTGGCGTCTCATAATCCGTCCAGCGCGGATCGCCTTTCAGATTGTCGTTGAACCAGCCCTTCAAATTGAACGGCGGGTTGGCCATGATATAGTTGAAATACAGCCCCTTATGCAGATCGCGCGTAAAGGACGAATCGCTTTCGTCGCCGAGGTGATGGCTGATCCCGCGCAGGGCAAGGTTCATCTTTGCCAGACGGTAAGTCGCAGGTTCTTTCTCCTGGCCGTAAACATTGATGCGGCTGATATCGCCGCGCTTTGCCTTGACCAGCTCCGCGCTCTGGATGAACATACCGCCAGAGCCGCAGCAGGGATCGTACAGCGTGCCGTCGAACGGCTCGATCATCGCGGCGATCATCTGAACCACGTCGTGCGGCGTGTAGTATTCGCCTTCCTCTTTCGATGCGTTGACGGCAAATTCCTTGAGGAAGTATTCATAAACGCGACCAATCAGGTCTTTTTCCTCGCCAAAGGTCTTGTGGCTGATTTTGTTGACCTCATCGACCAGCTTCTTGATATCGTTCGGCGCAAGGTTCCGCGTGGTAAATGTACCTTTCACAAAGCAACCCTTGAGCTGGCTGTCATTCGCCGCGATGCTGCTCAAGGCGGTATCGAGCGCAACATTGAGATTCGGCGCGGTCGTGTTGATGATGGTGGACCAACGCGCTTCCGGGAGAAGGTTGTAAGTTCCGTCCGTGAAGGTGGGATCGTCCAAAAACGCGGCCTTGATATCCGGATCGTCCGGGTCAAGCCCCTGTTTCACCAGCTCATTGCGCAGGTTTTCAATGCCATCCTCAAATTTCTCCCCGATGAAGCGCAGAAAAACGAGTGTGAGCATCATGTCGCGCTTTTCAAAAAACGATCCGGAATTGCGCGCCGCGCGCAGAATGTCGCGGCACTTGAACAGTATCGCGTCAAGGTTCAGCGTCTCTTCGGCTTTTTTCTTCGGCATGGGAATATCCGTCCTTTTCTGTCGGTTCTATTATGGCTACGAATCAGTTGCCGTTGCGTTGCGAAGTTTCCTCCTTCTCAAGCAAAAAGGTCAACTGTGCCGAAAGAACGTACTGCAAATCTTGAACAGTAAGCTCCGACGCCTGCTTTTGCCCGGTTGTCGGCATCATAGTTACTTTCAAGAGGACATCGGGATGGTTTAGCTCGTTTGACTTCATCTGCTGGAAAGCAGAATTCATATCAACTGGCTGCTTTTTTAGCTCATGGTAGGTATCGATAATGTCTTTTTCGAGATCGGTGATTTGCCCCTTCGCCCGAAACATATTGATTAACAGCTCCATCTGCTGATCATTCATGCTCTTACCCCTCCCCAAGTGAATATGCGGCAGTCTGGTACCATTCTTATTTGAATAAGCGCCTATTTCACCTATTTTATTGATTATACATGTTTTTCCTGCATTTTGCAATCAGGCAACTACGTTTTCATGACTCAGTACCGATTTCTCGCCTCTCAAATTATAG
>CAMVGI010000010.1 GCA_947166955.1 uncultured Clostridia bacterium
ATGAGGCACGAAAAGAGGCGGCACACACGATGGCCGAGGCGGCGCGGGAGCTTGGCTACGCCGAGGACTCCGTTATAATCACTGAGGCGAAGGCGCACTATAACGCGGCACAGGATGAGATAGACGGCGAGCTTGATATGCTGGGTCGCGTCGTGTACTTCGAGGCCGGTTCGTCGTGGATATCAGACCGGCACCAGCAGCTTGTGGCCTGCGTTGTGCTCAATCGGTGCGCGGACGAGCGATTCCCGGCGACGATAAAGGATAACGTCTACAAGCGCGGTCAGTACGCCTGCTCGGGTAGGCTCTATACGATAAGCCGGGACAAGATACCCGAGCGGTGTTTTAAGAACGCCAAAATGGCGGCGTATGACTATGTTGAGTGTCCTGTGACCGTGGTGTGGCAAGCTCAATTCAAACAAGGTCGGGGGACGTATGAGAAAATCGGAAACACCTATTTTTGCTACTAACATAGCGCCGTGTTTTGGGTGCGAGAAGCGGACGCTGGGCTGCCACGGAAGGTGCGAGGACTATCTCGCATTTTCCGCCGCCCGACGGGAATACAACGAAAAGCAGCGGCTGCTCAACGACGCCGAGAATGCGGCGCGAACAATGGCCTTTGAGGGCGAACGACGGATAGAGAAACGACGGAGGAACAGATGACCATCGCAGAATTGTCACAGTTTTATCACATTACGCGTGAAATTGCCGACCTGCGCCGGCGGATCAGAGAGTTGGAGCTTAAGGCCCAGCCAGGCGCGGCGAGGATGAGCGGGATGCCGGGTGGTGGAGGAGTAGCGGACCCCACCGGCGACCTTGCGGCGGAGTTGGCGGAGGCGAGGGCGAGGCTCTCCGATGAGTTACGGCAGCGACGGTCGGAACGGGCGAGGTTGGAGTGGTATATACGAGGAGTCCCGGATGCGTACATCAGGCGCATCATGCGCTTCAGATATGTGGACGGCTTATCGTGGCAAGCTGTGGCATTTAGGATGGGCGGCAGGAATACCGCGTCCGGTGTGAGAATGGCCGTGTTCAGATATGTGGAGAAGGAGGAAAACAATGATAATAAATAAAATTATCTGCGATCGCTGTGGGCGCGAGATGAACGTGTCGGAATGCGCGCGAGTGACGGCGTCATGGTATGAGTTGTTCGTTGTGGACTGGAAGCGTGATCTGTGTGCGGCTTGCGTTGCTGAGTTACTCATGTGGATAGAGGAGGAAAAGAAGGAATGAAGATAACGAGATTTATATGCGACAGGTGTGGTCGGGAAGTGCCGCAGATAGAGCGCACGTCGGTTGAAATACGCGATATCGCCGCCGGGCAGCAGCTTGACCTGTGCCCGGAGTGTGCGGAGGCGCTGGACGTGTGGTTCGAGCAAAACAAAAAGGACGGGGATTAACCCGTCCTTTTCTTTATGTGTTAGGCGAGAAGGTTCTCTATGTCGTCCTCGTCGATAATCTTGCCGTCGTCCCTGATGGCGGCGTTATAGTTGGAGTCGAGGTACCATATGTACCAATGCCCGTCCCGCCCTTCGTTTTCGGTTAGATAACCGTTTTTGATGTCATCCATAATGCTGTCTCCGTCATAACCAACGTATTCATAAAGACGGTTGATGAGTGTGAGTTTATTCATTTTTTCTCCTCCTTCGTGTTCTCCGCGTAAGCGCGGAGGGCTTTTTTTATATATGCTTGTTTGTTTGTTTCCGCGTCCAGCGCGGCAAGGATGTCCGCGTCGGTCTTAATGTTCAGCTTTAGCGCGTAGCGTTTGGTGTTCGCCGCGTCGTAGCGGGCTTGGGGCGCGTATTTTGTCATGCCGCGCCTCCTATCGGATGTCCACGCCGTAGTCCTCGGCGATCTTCTTACGGATGGCCTCCAACTCGTCGTTGTAATACAGCACGCCCGGCAGATGGTTCAGGCGGTCGATGCGCTTTTCCATCTCCTGCGCGGCTTCCGCCTCGCGCTCGCCGGTGATCTCGTAGTTGTACAGCCCCATGTCTATCTTTTTCATTTTTGTGACCTCCTTGTTTGTGTTGGTATCTCTCTACGCTCTCATCTTAGCATAGGTATGACCTACTGTCAAGTGTTTTTTCAAAAAAATTAAAAAAGTTTTTTGGGGCGCAAACTTGTGCTTTTTGTGCGCGTGGACGGGTGTAGAGTTGTAGCATGGATGAGCCCTCAGAGGAGGGCGGGATGTAAACCACAACGAGCAGACGGTGGGTATGCGGTGGTTTTATTTTTTTTGGAGAGGAGGCGGCGAAATGGACACTGCTAACAGAGATAAAAACAGAGCGCAGACGCGAGGCTTGCAACCGTTTAAGCCGGGGCAGTCGGGCAACCCTAAAGGCCGCCCGAAGAAGCCAAAGGAACTTAAAGAGATGGCGGACGTTGCGCTGCCGCGCCTCTGGGCTATGGCCGAGGATGCAAACACAAAGGCAAAGGATAGAGCCGACATATATAAGTGGATATACGAGCAGGCTTACGGCAAGGCTACGCAGAGGATAGCGGGAGAAACGGACGGCGCACCGGTTATCGCCGTAAGCATGATTCCGCCCGACGTGAAGGATTATGTCGGTTAAGGAGTTTAAGTTTGAGGCTCCGTCTGAGCGGCAGGCGGAGTTTTTTCGCGCCCGTAACAGATATGTCCTCTACGGTGGAGCGCGTGGCGGCGGGAAGAGCTGGGCGGTGCGAAGGAAAGCAGAACTGAACGCGCTGGGTCTTCCGGGACTTCAGCAGATAATAATCAGACGCACCTTCCCCGAACTGCGGGAGAATCACATTCTGCCCATGAGGGCGGAACTGGGCGACCTCGCGGTGTATTCGGAGAAGGACAAGGCGTTCACCTTCCCGAACGGATCGCGCATCCGCTTCGGCTACTGTGCTGCGGAGAGCGACGTTTTACAGTACCAAGGCCAGGAGACCGACGTTTTATTTATCGATGAGGCAACACAGCTGACCGAGTGGCAGTTTCAATGGCTTGATAAGATGGTGCGCGGCGCGAACGACCATATAAAAAGGACGGTACTTACCGCGAACCCTGGCGGGGTGGGACATAGTTTTGTGAAGCGATTGTTCATCGACCGAGACTTCCGCGAGGCGGAGAACCCCGACGACTACCTATTTATCCCCGCAAAGGTCTACGATAACCCCGCGCTCATGGCGAAAGACCCCGGATACGAGCGTGGACTTAAAAATCTGCCTCCGGCCTTGAGAGCCGCGTGGCTCGACGGAAACTGGAGTGTTTTTGCGGGTCAGATGTTTACGGAGTTCGACTATAACACGCACGTCATCGACCCGTTTGACGTGCCGGAGCATTGGCGACGCTACGTGGCGCTTGACTACGGCATGGATATGCTTGCCGCGTACCTCATAGCCATAGACGAGCACGACAACGCCTACGTCATGCGCGAACGATACCAAGGCAGAGACCTTGCGCCGGGTGCGGAAGGCCTCATAGCCAGCGAGGCGGCGCGTGTGGTGCGTGATATGGTAGGCAAGGACAAGGTCAACCTTTACCTTGCGCCGCCCGACCTGTGGCAGAGGAAGCCGGAGACCGGGCGCAGCGTGGCGGACATATTCCGCGAGGCGGCTGGGATAAATTTGACCCAAGTCTCCAATGATAGGATAGCCGGATGGATGGCTATCCATGAGCGCCTCAAGGTAGAGCCGGACGAACAGGGGCAACCGAGCGCACGTCTGCGGATATTCCGGGGCTGTGACAACCTTATCCGCACGTTGCCCCTATTACAATACGATGAAAAGAAACCCAACGACGCGGCGACGGAGCCGCACGAGATAACGCACGCGCCCGATGCGCTGCGTTATTTTTGCGTGTATTGGACGAAAGCAACGCGCACGGCGGAAGAGGTGCGGCGCACAGAATGGACGAAGACGATGTATGAGGATTACTACCGCGCAAGCGCGGACGATAAAAAGATGCTCCTCGAATTGTGGGGGCATCCGAGAGGAGGACGGCAGCTTTGAGCCGCGAAACATTATTAATGTGGCAGGACCGCTTAGAGCGGAACGACTCCGCCTATAGTGCCGAGCGAGAGAAGATGGACGCGCGCGAACTGCTTTACAAGGGCGGGCGCGAGATGCTTGCCATATCCCCGTGGGAGGAGGGGAGACCCGCGCCCCACGTGCGCAATATCATATTTGAATTGGTGGAGGCGCAGGTATCGACGACTATCCCGCAGCCGAAGGTAACGGCGCGCAACGAGGAAGACCAGCCACTGGCGAAGCTTATAGAGGACATGATCCGAAACGAGCTCGACCGGCTGCCGATGGAGACGCTGAATGATATGGTCGAGCGAACGGTGCCGATACAGGGCGGCGTAGCGTGGCTCATCGAGTGGGACGACACTATCCGCTCCAGCACTACGATAGGCGAGATCGCGGTGTCCACGATGCACCCGAAGCAGATAGTGCCGCAGGACGGCGTGTACTCGTCCATCGAGGACATGGACTACATAATCCTCAAGGTGCCGCAGACGAAGGAATATATCCGCAAGCGGTACGACGTGGACGTGGAGGACGAGAGCGAGTCCGAGCCGGACGTAAAGGACGTGGAGGGCAGCACGGCGGACGATATCGTTACGCAGTACATTGCGTACTACCGCAACGACGGCGGCGGAATAGGCGTGTACTCATGGGTCAATGATACGGAGTTGGAGGACATTCCCGACTACCAGGCAAGGCGTATCCACGTGTGCAGTAAGTGTGGCAAACGAGACTCTGCGGCAGGGGACGGCGTGACCTGTGCGTTTTGCGGCGGAAGGATAACCACGCAGGAGATGGACGAGGAAGAGATATACGAGCCAGTCCCGCGCCGAGACGGCACTTTCATCCCCGGCAAAGACCCGCTGACCGGCGAACCGACGAGGATACCGTACTACAAGCCCAACATATATCCCGTGCTGTTACAGCGCAACGTGAGCGCGTTCGGACAGCTTCTCGGCGACTCGGACGTAGACAAGATAACCGACCAGCAGCGCACGATAAACCGCATCGAAGCGAAGATAATCGACCGCATACTCAAGGCGGGTACTCGCATCACGCTGCCAATGGACGGCGGCATAACCGTTGACGAGCGCGACGCGGAGATATGGAGGCTCGACAATCAGAACGACCTCAGTCTTATAAAGTCGTTCGACTTTCGCGGCGACCTCAGCTACGAGCTCAACTACCTCAATCAGATATACGAGGAGGCGCGGCAGACGATCGGCATAACCGACTCGTTCCAGGGGCGGCGCGATACGACCGCCACGTCCAAGGTGGCGAAGGAGTTCGCGGCACAGCAGAGCGCGGGCAGACTTGAGTCCAAGCGCGCCATGAAGAACGCGGCATGGGCGGCTATCTTCGAGGCGATCTTCAAGTTCAAACTGGCGTACACGGACGAGCCGAGACCCGTTGTATCGCAGTCTGCGGACGGTACGCCGTCGTATTCGAGCTTTTCAAGGTACGACTTCCTCAAGCAGGACGAGACCGGCAAGTGGTTTTATAACGACCAGTTCCTCTTCACCTGCGACGCATCCGCTCCGCTTGCCAACAACCGCGAGGCCATGTGGCAGGAAACGCGCATGAATCTTCAGACGGGCGCGTACGGCAATCCGCAGGAACTTGATACGCTGATTCTGTTCTGGAGCCGCATGGAGGCACTCTTCTACCCCGGCGCGGCGGAGGCGAAGCGTTACTTAGAAGAAAAGCTCCAGCAGCAGCAGGCCATGATGGCAGAGCAACAGCAGATAATACAGCAACAGATAATGGCGCAACAGCGGGCGCAGATGGAGCGGGACGACAGAGCGCGGCGGCTCGACCAGATATCGCAGCGGGCGGCGGCGCATATACATAAGTTAGGCAAGGATATGCCCACGACCGCGTGGGCGGACGAAGGCAAGTAGCTATTGAAAGAACTTCGGTTCTTAAAGGGGACGTACAGCTTTGCTGTCCACGTTCCCGATTTCTTTAACCACGGACTCCCTGCACCTCTCAACGATGTGTCCCAATGGGAGACTTTATACATAAGCAGTCGAGGCGATAAGCCCCGGCTGTTTTTATATGCGGGACGTAGCTCAAATGGTAGAGCAGCGGTCTCCAAAACCGCAGGCTGTAGGTTCAAGTCCTACCGACCGTGCCAGCCGAAAGGCATAAATCCCCTTTTTGAAAGGAGGTGTAAAGTATGGCTGCGAATAGCGTAGTAAAGGATAAGGGCTACATCGGCAGAATCGGCAACACGGGAACTCAGGTAGTTGAGGCCCCGCACAAGCCGTCCGCGCCGCGAGGCAAGTCCATAATCCACAAGGGAAACGATCTCCGCGTTAAGGGGAGCAAGAAGTAAGAGAGGAGAAAACTGAACAATGGCTAACGAAATCGATTATTACGAAGTGTTAGGGGTCGAGAAGCCCGAAGCGGCTAAAGACGAAGGCGCAAAAGAGGACGAGAACGCCGGCCGTCCCGAAAACACCGACGAGAATGAAGGCGAAAAAGAGCGCCCCGCCGCCGAGGACGCAGTCGATGACGACGATGACGTAGACGAAGACGACGACAGCGACGAAGGCGAGGACGACGACGAGCAGAGCGACGAGGATAACGCCCGATATGCGGCAATACGCCGCAAGGCGGAAGCGGATGCGGCGAAGCAGCGCGACCGCGCTATAGCAGACCTCGGCTATACAGACGAGGATGGCAACCCCATAACGACGCTCGACGAGCTAACGCGCTTCAAGCAGCGTGAGAGCAAGCAGAAAGCTGATGCCGAGTACGAGGACGAGCTTGAAAGACTCCTTGACTACGGCATGAGCGAGGAAGAGGCCGAGGAAATCATCGAAAACAAGCGCGCCGCAGCCGAATATAAGGCGGTGAAAGGTCAGTTAGACGAGGCGCGAAACCGCCAGAGACAGGCGGAGTTCGACCGCAAAGTCGAAGAGGAGCTTGAGATGATTCGCGAGTACGACCCGTCAATCAAAAGCATTGCGGACTTATCCAAAATGGACAACTTCGATGCTTTTAAGGCAAACGTTGCAAGCGGCGACAACTACATCACGGCGTATCTCCGCAGCCATAAAGGCAAATCTCGCGCCGGAGCAAGAGACTCCGGCAAATCACATTTAAAGAGTACATCAACACGAGGCGGCAGTGGCAGCGGCTCCATCCCGGAGAGCGTATACGCGGAGTATTTAATGTTTAATCCGGACGCGACCCGCAAGGAAATCCGCGAACACTACCTCCGACATCATAGAGAATAACCGAAAGGAGAAATAACAATGGGATTTACCATCCATTCGACCGACGACGGCAGAGCCTGCCCGTGGGAGTACCTTCCCGCAGGCGCTATAACGCCGAAAATCGGTCTTTTATTAGTACAGTCGTCCGGCAACCTTGCAGTAGCAGGGGCGACGGCAAAACCCGCATATGTGTGCATGACGCAGGCTAGCGCGGCTTTAACGGCAGGAACGATAATCCCCGTTATAAAAGTACAGCCCGACATCGTTTTTGAAACCACGTTCTCCGAAACGGCCACCTCCCGTAAAACGGGCGAAGCAGTGACCACTGCGAGCGGATTGCAGGCAACTGCCACCACTTCCAGCGGCGTATTCACGATCACCGAAATTGTCGACGGGGCAGCGGGCGGCGCAGTGCGCGGCAGATTCTTATAAGAGAGGAGGAAGATATAAATGGCAGGTATAATTTTTTCTGAAGGCTCGAACGTAGCCAACAGTATTTATGGCAAGTCTCAGGAGCCTATAAAGATGCTCCTCGAAAAGAGAGCGGAGGCTTTTGAACAGAAAAGCGTATTGAAGAAGTTATTTTCTATAGAGAAGTCTAACAAGTGGGCAGAGAAACTCACCTCCATGAACGCGATGGATGGCTTCCAGCCCGTAGGCGAGAACGGCGCATATCCGCTCGTTGAGTGGAGCGAGGGCCCGTCGAAGGTAATCATCCACGAGACCTGGAAGAACAGCTTCATGCTGTCCAAGGAGCTTATCGACGACGCGCAGGCGCTCGACCTTAGAAAGAGACCGGCGGCATTCATGACCGCGTTCGAGAGAACGAAGGAACTTTTCGGTGCGCAACTTTACGGCGCGATCCTTACCAGCGCAACCACCATTAAGGTAGGCGCGAAGACCTTCGACGCGACCGGCGCGGACGGCAAGGCCATCCTTGCAACCAACCACCAGGCAGCGAGAAAGGGCGCGAACCAGTCGAACATGTTCACCGACGCGTTCTCCGCAGACGCGCTCGCAGCTGTCGAGACGGAGATGCAGAATTTCAAGGGCGACAGCGGCGAAATTCTCGACGTAGCACCCGACACCATCGTTATCCCGAACATATACACGCTGAAGAAGGCAGTCTTCTCCGCTATCGGTGCAGACCACGACCCGGCAACGGCAAACAACGGCTTCAACTATCAGTTCGGCAGATGGAACGTAATCGTATGGAGCTATCTCAACCAGTACATGGGCAGCACCAACACCGCACCGTGGCTGCTCATCGACTCCAGATACAACGACACCTACAAGGGTGCTGTTATCTTTGAACGTGAGCCTCTCACCATCCGCTCTACGATCGATGAAAACACCGATGCGAACGTATGGCGCGGTAGAACCCGCTTCGGCGGCGGCTTCAACGATTGGCGATTCGTTGCAGGCGGCGGCTTAACCGGCGGCACCACCCTCATCTCCTAAAGGGCGCACCCCGCGCCCTTTTAAGGAGGCAAGCACATGACTTTAACACAATGCATCGCGATATGCGATGAATTAAGACCCGGCAACAAGTGGGACAACGACCTTAAAACAAGATGGATTAACGAGGTTCAGGGGCGGATTCATGTAATGATACACATGACCGCCCTTGACCCGCTTGAGGAATACCAGCTGGAGTACCCGCACAATCCCGGAGATGTAGACCCGGAGCTTGACGTGCCGACGCCGTACGACAGGCTCTATTGGCTGTATCTCATAGCGATGGTGGACTTCTCCAACTCCGACTGGCAGGCGTATGAGAACAGTTACGCCCTCTACAACGACGTGCTGAGGGAATACAAGAAGTATTACATCTCCACGTTCGAGCCGGGCAAGCGCAGACTATGGGACAAGGAGGCGGAGCGAAATGTCAATGTACCGACGAGCGCACGCTGGATTTGACTATGAGCTGTGGCTCAGACGCGGCCACAAGGGTACGCCCGACGACTTCCTCGAATGGCTCAGAGGCAGTTTGTTCAACGGCTTTTCTCCCAAGGACTTCGGCGCGGAAGGAAACGGCGTACACGACGACAGCGAGGCAATAAAGTCGGCGATAGAGGCGGCGGGCGAGGGCGGCAAGGTCGTTCTCGACGCGAATACGACCTACCTTGTAACGCAGACGCTTGAACTTAAAGACGGTCAGACGTTCGACGGCAACGGCGCAACGATATTATGGAAAGGCGTTCCGACGTACAACGAAAGCGGAAAGATATCGAACGCACCGTACATCTTTTTCGCACGAGGCAGTCTCGGCGACGAGATAAAGCTTGCGGAGGCGGTGCGCGTGGTAGGTAACGCATCTTCGTCCGATTACGGCTCGGACAACGCGAACGGCTTTACCTTCGTGGTAATATCCGCAGAAGGCCTCGACAGCGCGCCGTATCAGCCGGGCGACCGTATCATAGTACAGGCGGCGAGGAACGCGCTTGCGCCCGAAAGCGGCGAGTACTGGACAGGCACGTCCACGGGTCTTGCAACGAGCGGCGCGTGGTGGGCGGAGCCGCTCGTTGTCAACGAGGTGAGAACGCGCAAGTCGCTTGGCGTGGTGACCCACTACGTTATAAAGTGCGTCGGTACGGCGGCATATCCGTACTATCTGCCGGAGGCCGAAGCGGGCGTTGACGTATCAAAGCAGACGATCTACGCCTACATTAAGAACACGGACCACAAATATGTGCGGCGCGGTTACTACGTCTATGAAGACCCGGAACACCCGGAGAAATCAGCGAAGCCGTTGTACAGGGCGTTCTCCACCGTAAGGAAGGCGAACTTCCTTCAGAACGTGCGTCTTTGCAACCTTAATATAAGGGCGGAGGGCGTGACGCATTCGGGCGACCCTGCCGACAACAGCGGGCAGACAGCCGCCTTCGCCCAGATGGGCAATACGATCCGCTTCGAGCTGTGCGAGAACGCCATGATGGAGAATGTGAGCATGGTGCTTACCGACGCGGGGCGAGGCTTTTACTTATATAACTGCCTCAACTCGCAGTATAAGGACTGCACCTACGAATCACGCTACACGGTATACGGCGTGTGGGAAGGGCATACATATACAAACGCCTTCACGTTTGCTTCGACATGGTACTGCACTGCGGACGGCTGCACAACGATAAAGGCGGGGCAGTCGTTCGACACATCCTATGCCGGCAGTCAGGCTCACAATCCGTTTGACGGCGGAGACTGGACGCAAACTCAGAACTCGTATCAGCAGATACGCTGCCCAGCGATATTCACGACGGTGCGCGACTGCACGGTAATAGGAAGTCTCGACTCTGCCGCGACCAACCATTCGGGCGGCTACGGACAGCTTTTCGAGGGCTGCAGATTTATAAACTGCGCCCGTCCCGTGGCGATACGTTCGCCCTTGACCACGATAAAGAACTGCACGTTTTCGGGGCAGGCGGGCAAGCTCGGAAAGACTGACGACCCCGACGGAACGCACTACCGGGCAGGGCAGGACGTGTGGCACCTCTCCTTCGCGGAGCCGACGTGTCGCGGTGCGATAGTCGAGGGCTGCACCTTCAGCGGCGGCAGGGCGGTAAATATAGCCCCCCAGCTTGACCGATACTTCGACTTTGCAAAGGGCAACTATGTGGAAATGGCAACGGGCGCGTATGTAGAGAGCTTTGCCGAACTGCCGCAGAGCGACTGGGTGCTTTATAACATCCCGGCAGGCGCAGACCCGGAAACATATATGAAGAACACCGTCAAATATCCGCACATAAGGGCGACCGATGCGTACGACTCTACGAACACATATCTTACGCCGCCCGACCAGAAGTCGCTCGGCATACAGATACGCGGCAACACGTTCCACAGCTGCCAGCAAGTACTGATGGCAAGTTCGTATGCGTTCTGGCTCAAAGATCACAGTCTGAACCTTACCGACTACGCAAAGGGCGACATGGGCGTTTACCTGTGCGGAAATACCATCATCGACTGCGGCAGGCATTATTACCCCGTGTACATAACCGGAGACTTCGTGAATGGCATCAGGATAGATGACAACCGCTTTGTGCGATGCGTGTCCAGCAAGACGGACGGCTACTGGTCAAGCACGACCACTGGCGGCGTGACGGAATGGAAATCAAAAACACCGCAGTATCTCATCTACTTTGCGGGGCAGCAGGTTCGTATGGCCGTAAACAACAACACCGTTGAGGAGTGCGGCGGCGGCTTCCGATATCTTTACACCAAAAAGGCGACGGTAGACGAGGCTCTTGGCACGAACGGCAATCCCGTCATGATGTGTACGGGCAATAAGATACTGTCATGGGTCGGCAGCAGGATGTCGGTAACGAGCGACGCAAACGACAGCGAGACCGACTTCTCCAACCCAGGCAAGAGCACGGCGGAGAGGATAGTCGCCAGCCCCGACAAGGGATTTGGCATGGGTCAGCAGTACGACTTTGACGATAAAACGATAGCGTTTGAATTCGACGGCAACCCGCGAATTTTTGTAGAAGAAAATTCGTTGCGCCCTGAAACAAGAGCGACGCCGACGTGCATTCTGCGAACGTGGTGTGAGATGCGCCCGCTAAAACAGAACAGCATAAAGTGGCGCGTTGCGCTCTACAACAACCCGGAAACGGTGACGTATACGCCGGTCGGCGGCGCGGGGCAGACCCAAACTCTTGTACTCACACGCGAACTGTACGAACGGATAGCCCTCTGCTGGCAGAGAGGAAAGAGCGAAGACGAGGAAGAAACGGCGGCAACATTTTCAAGTGATGTTATTCTTGCGGCATACGAGCCGGAGTCTGATTCGGGCAACGAGCCGGAAGAACCTGCGGAGCCGACGGTCATAGGCTATTATACGATACCCGCCCCGCTCAACTATCGAATGGACTATGTCCAGACCGGGAACTGGGTCGGCAAACCGGAGTTGGAATACGCAACGAAGGACGGGGACACGGGCATCGTATCCGTCACGCCCGACGAAGCGCCGGATGTCACCGGCACCGGCTCGTGGCCTACGGTGCTTGCGTTCGAGAAGCTCAACGGCTTCAGCCCTGCCGACGGCGACGAATTCGTCCTGTTCTGCGAGGTACGAGACAACTCAAGCTCTGCCACCGGCGCGCCGACTGGGCACGGCATAAGGGCAGACAGCTCTTCCACTACCAACAACCCGTCGCTGTTCGTAAGCAAAAGCGCGACAAGCAGCGGAAACACGGACGCTGTCGGAGACGACGAAGTCGGCATCGTCACCGACTGGTCGCTGAAGTATACAGCTCCGGAACCTGCCCCGACGCTCGGCAGAAGCAGCGCACCGTGGCAGAAGCTGTACGTTGACGAGATACACAAGATAGTGGTGCCGTCCTCTACGCCCGCCAGCGCGAAGAAGTTCCGCATCACCGTTGACGACAGCGGCACGATAACCGCTACGGAGGTGACGTGATGGCGCATGAGATAATCCTAGCCATAATCGGCTCCGGCGCACTTTCTGCGGGGATAAGCGCGATTGTTGCGGCGATTAACACTCGCCGTCAGCGCAAGCACGGCGTGGCCGCGGGAACCTGCATGATACTCTATGACCGCATCAAATTCCTCGGCAAGAAGTACATCGCGGAGGGCGAGATTGAGGCGGACGCGCTGGAGGACTTAATCGAGATGCACCGCATCTATCACGACGAGCTTGCCGGCAACGGCTACCTCGACACCTTGATGGCGCAAGTAAAACAACTTCACATAAAATCGTGAAAGGATGATATGACGATGGCGAGAAAAACGACGACGGCGGGCAAAACGAGGTCTGCGCTCCCCGGTCACGCGACAAGCGCGTATTACGGCACACGCTCGACGAAAAGCAGGATTGCTTCGCCCTACGCAAAGTCAGACCGGGAAGACCGACCGTGGAGTGAGGTCAAGGCAACTAAGCCGAGACGCAAAAAGTAAGAAAGGATGATTTCATGTTGATTGAAAACATTTTTATCACGGGCTTAAAGGACATCGTTAAGACCGCATACGGCGGCGCGGACGAGCCGAACCACGACTGGCAGACGGCCATCGATATGTGGCTCGCGAAGAGCCATGCGGCGGACGGAATGAACCCTAACCGCGTAGCACAGCAGAGAAGCGACTTCCTTCAGTACGTGCAGGGCAAGAAGTTCGACAAGGACGGGAACCAGATATGAGGCAGAACAGGTTCAAGAGTTGGGCGCTGTGGATGAGCATTGCGGCTCTCGTGGTGTTCCTCGTTCAGCAGTTTGCGGGCATAGACATCTCCTCGCCCGTGAACGAGATAATGACGCTGGTGCTGCCTATACT
>CAMVGI010000011.1 GCA_947166955.1 uncultured Clostridia bacterium
ACAGTGGTTTGCTATATCCTATCATGCTCAAATCGTTGACTATGCTCAACATATTAACTATAATATAGCAGCTCGCATACCAAGGTTTCCTCTATAATCTCTTCATTAAAGATTGGAGGAAATCGCATGAACAACGAAATCTACGGCTATATCCGGGTTTCCAGCAAGGATCAGAACGAGGAGCGCCAGCGCATTGCCATGCGCGAGGCGGGTATCCCGGAGCACAATGTCTTCATGGACAAGCAGAGCGGCAAGGACTTCGAGCGCCCCGGCTGGCAGCGCGTGTTCAAAAAGCTGAAGCCGGGCGATACTCTTTTCGTCAAGAGCATCGACCGACTTGGACGCAATTATGATGAAATTTTGGAGCAATGGCGCGTCATCACGAAGGAGAAAACCGCCGCCATCGTCGTTCTGGATATGCCGCTGCTCGACACGCGACAGGGGCGCGACCTCACCGGAACGCTGATCGCGGACATCGTGCTCCAGCTTCTGAGCTACGTCGCGCAGACCGAGCGAGAGTTCATCCGGCAGCGGCAGGCAGAGGGCATCGCAGCGGCAAAGGCAAACGGTGTCCGTTTCGGACGGCAGCCGATGGAGCGCCCAGCCGGGCTTGACGCCGCCGTCGTGGAATGGGCGACGGGGCGGCTGTCGGCAAGAGCGGCGGCAAAGCGCCTCGGCGTTTCGCATCACACCTTCCTCCGCTGGGCGCGTGCCGATGTCGCAAAAAGTACACTTTATCACCCACCATAGGGAAATCTTGGTATGCAGGGAATATGACATATTTTTACAAATATAGTATAGCACACGTTGAGAGTTTTTCAACACAAAACACGGGAATCAAAGTGTACTTTGCCGCCCACGCAGAAAAAGAAAAGAATAGGAGGAGCAACACCATGCCTAACACCAAGCCCCTGACCGGCTACCCTTCCGTGGACAAGCCGTGGCTTAAATACTACGACGAGGAGGCGCGGAACTATCCGCTGCCCGAGGAAACGGCGCATCACTATCTGCTGCGGAGCAATGAGCAGCACCCGGCGGATATCGCTATCAACTACTACGGCAAAAAGATATCGCACAGCGAACTGCGCACCGACATTGAAACGGTCGCGCAGGCGCTTGCGGCGGCGGGCGTCAAGAAAGGCGACACCGTCACGATATGCAGCGTGACGATACCGGAGGTCATCTGCCTTTTCTATGCGCTGAACAAAATCGGCGCCGTCGCCAACATGATCGATCCGCGCGTCAATGCGGAGCGTTTCACGCAGATACTTAAAGCGTCCGATTGCAAGCTGCTCTTTTGCCTTGACCTCATCTATGAAAAGGTCGAAAGCATCATTCAAAAAGCGAATATAGCGCAGTGCGTCATCATATCCGCGACAAGCTCTCTGCCGCTTGGCTTAAAACTGCTTGCCTCGCTGAAACAGTCAAAGATGAAAAGTCGGTGCATTTACTGGAACGCTTTCCTGAAGCAGCGCGCCTCCGGCTCCGTCGAAACGGTTGTTTATACCCCAAACTATCCCGCCGCTATCGT
The DNA here is from genome assembly GCA_947166955.1 of uncultured Clostridia bacterium. The sequence continues at coordinate 1,532 of CAMVGI010000011.1, forward strand.
ATATACGGGCGGCACCACCGGCGTTCCCAAGGGAGCGATTCTCACAAACGACAACTTCAACGCTATGGCCGAGGCTTATAAAAAATGCATTCCCCCAAAGGACAAGCGCGGGCAGAAAATTCTAAACATCATGCCGCCTTTTATTGCCTACGGCCTTGTTACGGGCATTCATATGCCGCTGTCCGTCGGAGCGGTTAATATTCTGATTCCGCGCTTTAACCCGAAGGATTTTCCAAAGTTATTAAAAAAGCATAGACCGCAGCATACGTTGGGCGTTCCGAGCCATTACAGCATTTTGCTGAACAACCCGGAAATGAGCGGCGTCGATCTATCCTTTTGGGTAAATCCTGCTGTTGGCGGGGATTCTATGAATTCCACGCTTGAGGAGCGACTGAATGACTTCTTGAAGGAGCATAATTGCAAATCCAGAATCACAAAAGGCTACGGTATGACAGAGCTCTCCGGAACGGCAATTTCAAGCTCGTTTGCATTTAATAAGTATGAAAGCGTCGGGATACCTTTCTCGAAAAACAATGTCGGTTCATTTGCCCCCGGAACCGACGAGGAGTTGCCGTATGGCGAGATTGGCGAAATCTGTATCACATCCCCGACTATGTTCCTCGGATACTTGAACGAGGAAGAAAACCAATATGTGAAGAAACAGCACAAGGATGGCACCGTATGGATACATAGTCAGGACTACGGCTATATCGACGAAGATGGCTTTGTGTTTATCAAAGGGCGCATCAAGCGGACACTCGTGCGCCCGGACGGGCACAACAACTATCCGATGGAGATGGAAAGCGTACTCAACACGCATCCCGACGTCGCAGATAGCGCTGTTGTCGGCTTTGCGGCTGAAAGGTTCGGAAACGGGCAAATCCCGGTCGCGTTTGTGGTGCTGCGCGACAAAAAGAACGGTGCCGAGTTGGAAAAAGTGCTTCTTGATTATTGCAAGGAAAAGCTGCCGCAAAGGGATATTCCCTGCGGCATCGTAACCGTAGATGAATTGCCCGTGACCAACATTGGCAAGGTTGACCACAAGAAGCTGGAGGAACAGCTCAACGCTATTATTTCCGGCGATACAGCTCGGCTTGAACAGTTTTATCGGGCGTATGAGGATACGCTGGTGATTCGATAAAAAACATGAAGGAGGACGCACACCATGCGTGACAACACCAAGCCCCTGACCGGCTACCCGTCCGTGGACAATGCAGGCGCGCGATGAGTTTATTACGCTGCGCTGTGAGAAGTTTAAGTTTTGATTTTTACGATTAGGTGACAGCTATGGAAGATAAGAAAATAAGCAAGGACGCGGAATACACTTCCCTACGGCAAGAGCTCCTTGATTCCATCAACGCATGCGATGTTTATAATGTCGCCATGTACACGATAACAATCACCGCACTTGGCGCTGCATTTACCTTGAATAACCCTCCACTATTCTTGCTGCCGTATATTGTTCTATTCCCGTTTCAAAGAGTAATCAACAAGAAAAAGGACGCAACTATTCGCTTGGGTGCCTACATATCCGTATACCATGAATGTGGCGAGGGCTGGGAGTCTAATGCATTTAAGTACAATGCCGCAATGAACAAGGGAGTTGTCAAGCCGAAAAACGAGTCACTATTGAACAAATACGCCGGACGAATTGGCTCTGTACAGTTAGCTATTCTCTGCTCAATACTTTGCATGATTTTCTCAGCAATGCAACTCTTAAAAAGCGTTATCTGGATAGAAAAGGCAATTCCTATTGTTTGTTTGGTTCTTTCTCCACTGCTTGCGTATCTTGCATGGAAGCACAATCAATGGAACAAAAAACTTGGAAGCACAAAAACCGCCTATATCAAGCAACTCAAAGAAATGGATAGCAATAAGGGCTGAACCGTTTCTGCCTTCTTAAAACCGTGGCATGGCGCGATGCCATGCCACGGTGTTCACCGTATTTCCACAAACCCGATAATGAGATCGACCGCCTCCGCGACGAGTTCCTCCGGCGCTTTCTCCACGAACGAGGCGTTCCGGCTACCGAGATCCAGCATACGCGCCTGATCGCACAGAATCACGCCGTCCGTCTTGGTGCGTCCGTCCAAGCGGACGTGGAACGGATGCGAGCGGTCGGTGTGCGTGATGGGACACACCATCGTCAGATTGCTCACGCGGTTGTAGAGGTCGTTGCTGACGACGAGCGCCGGGCGACGGCCGCGCTGCTCGTGTCCCGCCTGTGGGTCGAAGTCCAGATAGACGATATCGCCCTGCTCAAAAACGCTTACCATAGCTCCGCGCCCTCCGGCTTGCCCCAGTCGACCTCCGGCTCGCTTGCGATGCGTCCGAGCTCGTCGACGCTCTTGCCATAGAACGCGGTCAGCCGCTCCTCCAACGAGCGGTGCTGCGCCGCAGCGGGCTTTTTGATCTGGATGCTGTCCTCGCCCTGCACCAGCTCCACGCGGTCATTCTCGCGCAGCCCGATGGCATCCAACAGCGTCTTGGGGATACGCAGCCCTTGGCTGTTCCCCCATTTCTGAATGGTAGCATACATCACGACCACCTCCTAATGATAGTATATACATAGTATAAACGAATGTCAATGAAATCATATACAAACACGAAGGAGGACACACACCATGTCTGACAACACCAGCCTTGACGCTCAGCGCGCGCCACACACACACACCGCGGCGCGCACCGGCTACCCGTCCGTGGACAAGCCGTGGCTGAAATACTACGACGAGGAGGCGTTGAACGTAACCTTCCCCGCCATTACCGCCTATGAGTATATTCGAGAGTGCAACAAAGATCGCATGGATTCGTATGCAATCAACTTCTATGGTAATCGGATCAAATATTCCGAACTGTTCAGGAAGATTGACGAGGCAAAGCGGTCGCTTGTCGCGTTGGGCATCCGTCATGGCGATTACGTTACGTTTTGTATGCCTACGTTGCCGGAAACCATCTACCTCTTTTACGCACTAAACCAGTTGGGTGCTGTTTCCAACTTTGTCGATCTACGGATGAACAAGGAACGGATCGCAAAATACATCAACATGACCGAATCCAAACTGGTGGTCTCCTACAACGGCGTGATTGAGAAGGTATATAGCGTCTTTCCCGAATCGACGGCAAAGACCTTGATCGACATAGATGTAACCTCATCGCTGTTACCGGTCAAAAAGCTGCTGTATCTGGCGAAGATGGGAACGCCGTCCCGCCCCAATGCCCCGAAAGTGCTGACGTGGAAAGACTTCCTCAAGTTGGGTGACACCGCCGCGAGCACAGAGTATGTTTCCGACGCCGCCGATCCGTCCCGCGAGCCCGCCGCCATTGTCTACACCGGAGGAACCACCGGCGAGCCAAAGGGCGCGGTGCTGTCGAACAACAGCCTGAATGTTCCCTGTATCCAGTACGCCAAGGCGGACATCCCACGCGGATACAACGACCGATTCGCCAACATCATGCCCCCGTTTATCGCCTATGGTCTGGTGGATGGGATACAGCTTCCGCTCTCGCTGGGAATGGAAAATCTGCTGTTGCCGAAGTTTGATCCCAATGAATTCAGCCAGATTTTGATGAAATACAAGCCTGCTCATTTTGTCGGCATCCCCTCGCACTTTGAGATATTGATGGACGATCCGCGTATGGAGGGGAAAGACCTGTCCTTTATCAAGAACGCAGGTTGCGGCGGAGATATGGTCTCCTCGTCGCTGGAGGATCGGACAAATAAGTATCTGGCGGAGCATCATTGCGGCAGTATGATGCGCGTCGGTTATGGAATGACAGAGAATGCCGCCATGTCCATCTATGACCTGAACAATGGCATGACAAAGGTGGGGCGCATCGGCATCCCGATGCAACAGACGACTATCGGTGTTTTTGACGAGGACGGGAATGAGTTGGGGTATAACCAAGTTGGAGAACTCAGAATATCGTCCCCAGCCATTATCAACGGTTATTTCAAGAACGAACAGGAAACCGCCGATACCATCATTGAAGTCTCAGGTAGGCGATGGATCAAAACCGGAGATTACGCCGAAATCGACGAGGACGGCAACGTGAAAATCATCGGGAGAAAGCGCGCCATGTTCGTCCGGCCCGATGGACATAACGTGTTCCCCGACCTAATCAGGGACTATCTTGCGGGCTGTCCGATCATAAAGGACGTATGCGTCATCGGAATCAAGTCCAAACACAACTCACACGGCAAGATACCCACCGCCATCGTCGCTTTGAAGGATGGTACACAAGATAAGGACAAGGCAAAGCGAGAAATCCTTGAATACCAAAGCCATCTTCTCGGCGAGCGCGACGGCGCAATCGATGTTCGTTTCCGGGACGAGCTGCCAATGACTCCCATAGGCAAAATCGACGTTATGAAGATAGAGCAGGAAGAAAGTCAGCATGAGAGTGACATCGATTTTGATGTCTTAACTGCGAGAAAGAAATGACTAAGTTCTATGCCGCCCTGCTGCACACCGCGCACGGCAAAATCGACTATCTGGCGTTGGAGAAAGAAGCGGAGAATAAAGCAGCAAATAATAGGTTTGGAGGATAATACAAGGTATGGAAAAGCTCTTGTTTTCAGTAAACACTGTATTAGCATTTCAGATACAGCGCACATACTATGATAATATACACTATGTTTGGTGTACAACAAATTATGATTTTGGAGTAAAACAGCCTGCGTCTTCAAATCCATTGACAATTGCCCAAAATTACTTTCGTGATGTCTTTACCAAAGACAGACATAGCGCCATAATTGCACAAAATCGAAGTGGAATAAAACGCGGCGCAATGGAGAAAAGAAAAATCGGTGTTATTGACAAAGAAACGGAATCAAAAATATTAACTATAGTCAAAAAAGCAGACTATGATAGTTTTCTGCCCCTTCTATATGTTATTCCGTATTCCAATGTTAAAAAAATGTGTGTAAAAGCTCCGCAAAAAGAGAAAGCAGCGCCACATTCGGTCGAATTTTTAATTCGTGAATTGCCACGCAATGCGTTTGATTTAGTTGACTTGCGAAAAACTGTTTTAGACTTTTCAGAGAGGGAGTTTTGGGGATGAAGGCAATTCATAAAGAAACTACTTGTGATTCAAAGTATGGTGTATATGGAGCGCATCGCTTTTTTACCCTATCGTATGATGACTTGGTTTGTCTAAAGTATCTGACCGATGAAAGCCTTCGTGGAAAGACAAGAGATTTTAGTACATATATTGCACTGCTTTCTGAAGAGGGCCAGTTATTGTACAAAGCCTATTTGCTTGAACAGCTGGCACAAAACATCAGAGAACGCATTGCTCAGTACCAGCCTTTCTATTTTGACCACATACTCAAAGCTCCATATAGTTATGATTTCTCAGAAATACTTAAACTGGCTGAACAGCCGCGCCTTTCACATGAAGATTACGATGTCTTAATTGAAGAACTTTTGCCCGTAGAGTAGCAGATGGTTACAAGCTAATTGAAATACGAAAATGCGAAATCGCAGGAATCTGACGACTCCTAACATCAAAAAACCGTGGCATGGCTTGCCGTCATGCCACGCCATTCACTTGATTTCCACGAATCCGATAATGAGATCGACCGCCTCCGCGACGAGCTCCTCCGGCGCTTTCTCCACGAACGACGCGCCGCGGCTGCTCAAGTCCAGCATCCGCGCCTGATCGCACAGGATCACGCCGTCCGTCTTGGTGCGCCCGTCCAACCGGACATGGAACGGATGCGAGCGGTCGGTGTGCGTGATGGGGCAAACCATCGTCAGATTGCTCACGCGGTTGTAGAGGTCGTTGCTGACGACGAGCGCCGGGCGACGGCCGCGCTGCTCGTGTCCCGCCTGTGGGTCGAAGTCCAGATAGACGATATCGCCCTGCTCAAAAACGCTTACCATAGCTCCGCGCCCTCCGGCTTGCCCCAGTCGACCTCCGGCTCGCTTGCGATGCGTCCGAGCTCGTCGACGCTCTTGCCATAGAACGCGGTCAGCCGCTCCTCCAACGAGCGGTGCTGCGCCGCAGCGGGCTTTTTGATCTGGATGCTGTCCTCGCCCTGCACCAGCTCCACGCGGTCATTTTCGCGCAGGCCTATGGCGTCCAGCAGCGTCTTGGGGATGCGTAGCCCTTGGCTGTTTCCCCACTTCTGAATGGTAGCATACATCTCGACCACCTCCCAAGAGAAGTATATACAAAGTATAAACAAATGTCAATCATAATATACGCAAACACAGGAGGACACGCCATGCCTGACACCAAGCCCCTGACCGGCTATCCGTCTGACAGAACAAAAACCTGCGATATCAAGCGGTATCTGCCGGTGTGGGCGCATGTCGTCAAAACTGTGAACGATACGAAAATCTATAACATGAATGTTTTTGAAAACATCATGTCGTGGAATCAGGAAAATCTTGACGTACCGGCGCTTGATTACTATGGTACTACGATTACATATGGAGAACTCCCCGAAAAGGTCAACGAATATATTTGCGGACTTCGTTCCCTTGGAATAACCGGGCAGGACGTCGTGACGCTTTGCCTGCCTGTGAGCATTGAAAATATGCTGATGCTCCTTGCTCTCAACTGCATGGGAGTGATTGCAAACAATGTCAATTACCTGTTTTTGAAGAGCGACTTTGCCCTCTATACCAGTCAAAAGGGCTCTAATACCCTCGTGATTTTGGACGCGTATCTGCCCGACATAATTGACAACTTGGAAGGCAGCGGCGTCAGCAGGGTTATCGTTACCAATCTGCTTGACTATTTGCCGGAAAGCAACCGTCACATTTTTGACGACCTTTCCCAACTCCCCAAGCGGCTGAGGGAGGTATTCGACGATCCCGTCCGGCAAGCCGCCGCACGGGAGAAAGCAGCAGCACTTAGCGATATTCGCTTTGTTCCGACGCAGAAGCTGGTTGCTCTTGGTCGGGAAAATTACGCGCCGCTGGCAAGGGAACCAGTCGATATTGAGCGTGACATCAGCTATTCCTATACCAGCGGGACGACCGGAGCGCCCAAATGCATCGTTTATAAAGAGAGGTCAACCAACGCATTTATAGAAATGCACGCCGGTCTTGACACAAAGGACTATGTGGGAGAACGTGTCTTTCAAACGATACCGCTGACGCACGCCACCGGCGAACGGGTATCCGGCTATCTGCAAATGGCAAAGGGAAAAACCATCGTTCCATATCCGATTTATAACAAAGACAGCTTTGGAAAAGACGTAATGCAGTCCAGATGCAACTGGATCGTCGCGGCTCCGAGCTTCTATCTGGCAGCCGTTGCACAAGGCGTCATATCAGACGATGCATGGAAATGTGTCACGCGCCCCTCGTCTGGTGGCGAACCTGTCACGAAAAGCAACGTAAAGCTGATCGATCAGTGGCTACGCGCCAATGGATGCAAAACCCGCTTTGCGATTGGAGGAGGCGCGGCAGAGGATGGCTCGGGGACATTCTTTACATACTTCAGCGATGAAAGAACCAAGACAAATGAAACGGGCTATCCTCTCGAGCCGTTTATCCTCGCCAAAATTGTCAGTGAAAGCGGAACGCCGGTTTCAAAAGGAACACGCGGCTTTCTGCACGTTTCGAGTCCAGCGGCGTCGGATCGATACTTGAACGATCCCGAAGCGACGGCGAAACGTTGGTATCACGATGAAAACGGTATCCGCTGGGGTGTGACCGGAGACATTGCCGTGCAAAACGCGGACGGCTCCTATAACATCCTCGGTCGTGCCTCGGATTCCTACATAGATGCAAACGGAAAAACGGTATACCTGTTTGATATTGAGTATTCGCTTGATGTGGACGATCCCGTCATCGAATGGGAAATCACGGCGCACAAAACTGACGAAGGCACCGCGGTGGTCGGGCAGGTCGTGTTGAAAAATGACATCGTCCTGTCCCCTGCGGAGGTAGTGGAGCTGCTATGCCGCAAGTATCATTTGGATGCCGTGAAAATCTATGAAAAGTTTGAAAACAGCGACGTAACCGGCAAGCGGGACCTGTTGAAGCTGAAAGCGGACAAGAACGGATACTACGCTCCGCTGGACAAGCAGCGGCTCTATGAGGTCTCTTATGCCGATGGAAAAATCAGCAAAAGGATCATAAAAAGAGAAGCTGCCGCAAGGAAAATACAGGAGGACACACCATGCCTGACGCCAAGCCCCTGACCGGCTACCCGTCCGTGGACAAGCCGTGGGAAATCGGCTACTCCTACTTCAAGAGAAAGCCGATAATTCCCAATACCAGCATTTATTCTCTCCTCAAGCTTATCTGCACGCGGAAAATGCAACGAGTTGCTGTTGACTGCGGGGATCTGGCGGTCAGCTACAAAAAGCTGTTTGAGGATGCAGAAGCAGTTGCCACCGCGTTGGAATCTTTGGGCGTAAAGCGCGGAGATATCATTACGATTTGTATGCCGAACTACTATCAAGCGGTTATCCCGTTTCTGGCGTGCAATCTGATTGGAGCGGTAGCGACATATCTGAATCCCGGTATGTCAGACGAGGAGATCAAAGAATATTTGAAACAGTTCGACTCCCCGGTTTTCTTTAACTTCGACAGAAGCAAGGAGAACAATGGCTTGCTTCTGAGCGATTCTCCTTTGAAATACATTGTAACGCTTCATAGAGGCAAGCTAAATGAATTGGATATGCGACACCCCTATGGTGATTATCGACATACGCGCCAGTTGGATTATCACAGCCTTGGAGAGATCGCCAAAGAGAGCAGGCATCCTCGCGCGCGTCTGTTTAGCGGGAAAGAACCCGCGCTAATCCTTTATACCAGCGGCTCAACAGGTCAGCCAAAGTCGGTGCTTCTCACAAACGAGAATGTTCTGGCAGCACTAATATACGCGAATAACACAAGCGATTGGAAAACACTTGGCATCTCCCGCATTATGGTTTGCGTTCCGTTTGCCTATCCGTATGGCTTAGTAACGTCCCTCTTGTCCGCATTGTTCAGCGGGAGTACGGCAATTCTTGCGCCCAATATTGGAAAAGACACCGTTAAAGAATACTACGCCAAACGACCGGAAATGGTGTTTGGCTCGCCCGCACTTCTGGATTTGACAATAGGTGGCATCCCGGAAGGGCAAGACCTCTCCTCGGTAAAGAGCTTTATCTCCGGTGGCGACTTTCTTACCATAAGCCACGCCGAAAAAGGCAAACAGTTTTTTGCTGTGCATAATGCCAAGACAGAGATTGGCAATGGCGCAGGAAACGCAGAGACTGTAAGTATAGCGACTACACCGGCAGGCGTAAAAAACAAGCCAGAAACGGTCGGCAAGGTTCTCGTGGGCAGTTCGGCGCTCGTAATTGATCTGGAAACAATGCAGGAGAAACGGTATGGCGAAGAAGGGATGCTCTGCATTTCTGGCAAACACGTTTTCAAAGAATACTATAAAGAGCCGAAGCTGACGGCAGATGCAAAGTTCATGTTCGGCGGGAAAGAATACTTCAAAACCGGAACGCTTGGCTTTATTGACGAGGACGGATACTTTACATTGACTGGGCGAGCTTCCCGCTTCTATATCTGCTCAACACTCAACAAAATCTATCTTGACCATGTGCAGGGTGTGATCTGTCGTTTCGACTGTGTTGATGACTGCGCTGTGGTAAAGGTTCCTAATGAAGAAGAGTTGTATGTGAATTATGCCTTTATCGTATTGCGTGACGGTTGGGTGGAAGGCAAAGATACAAGCGAAAAAATCCTTGACCTATGCCGCCATCCGGTATCGGTAGGTAGAGGAAAGCAGGATCAGCTCAAAGACTTCGAGATTCCGAGAAAAATCATCTTTGTAAAGGAACTGCCCCGACGCAGTGGCACCGACAAGATCGATTACCGTGCGTTGGAGAAGGAAGCGGAGGACACACACCATGCCTGACACCAAGCCCCTGACCGGCTATCCGTCCGTGGACAAGCCGTGGCTTAAATACTACAGCGAGGAAGCGATCAACGCCCCGCTGCCCTCTTGCAAGTATTCTGAGCTGCTGATTTCAGCGAACAAGGGAAGATTAGCCAATGTCGCGCTGGAATACATGGGGCGAAAGATAACCTATGGTCAGCTTTTTGACAATGCTCGCTATACCGCCGCAGGCTTGGCCAATTTGGGGGTAAAAGCAGGTGATATTGTTACGGTATTCAGCGTCAATACGCCGGAAACGATTTATGTTGTTCTTGCGATGAACCTGATCGGTGCCGTACCCTGCCTCGAATATGCGACGGAATCAGGGAATGAAGCGATTGCAGCCATAAAGCAATGCAATTCTCGTGTAGTGGTGATTTTAGACGCGCTGCTTGAAAGATTTTCCTGCGTAGCAGAAGTAGTCGACCATGTCATTTCTCTGCCCATCGCGCGCTCCCTGCCGTGGCAAAAAAGATTGGCATACCATATGAAATCAAAAGCTGTCCACTGTGCCAAGGAGATCACGTATTCGAAAATGATTGCACAGTGCAGGTCGTCAAACTTTACCGAGACTGCGTACCGAAAAGGTACGCCGGCGGTAATTGTTCATTCGGGCGGAACAACCGGCGCACCCAAAGGCGTCGTGCTCAGCGACGATAATATCAGCTATATCGCCTGGGCTTTTCTGAACAATGGCAATGATACGAGACCGAAAGACAGATGGTATACGGCTATTCCACTTTTTCATGCCTTTGGCTTCTGCATGGGCATCGTTGTCCCGCTGGCACTGGGACAAGCGATGTCTTTGAGCGTAAAATATGATGAGAAGACTTTCGTAAAGGATTTTAGACGTATTAAACCAAACCACACCATGTCCAGCTCAACTTACCTGACAGCCCTAATTGCTGATCCGCAGGTTCAGAAAATGAAGCTGTCCTTTTACAAAACCATGGGCATGGGCGGCACGCCGTTGACCCATGCGGCGGAAAATGCCCTGTGCGATTTTATGGAGCAGCACGGCTCCGTTGCGCGGGCATCCTTGGGATACGGTATGTCGGAAGTCGCATCCGCCGTTTGTACCGAGCTGAACCGATATTATGGCAAGGTCGGCAGCGTGGGAATACCTTTGTGCAAGGTTAATATTAAAGCCGTAGATACCGATACGGGTCAAGAACTGCCTTACGGCCAAGAGGGAGAACTGTATCTTTCGTCGCCGGGGACGATGCTGTCCTATTTTGCGGACGAAAAAGAAACCAACGCCGTGATCGACACTGACGAAATAGGAGAACGGTGGATCAAAACCGGCGATTTGGGCTATGTCGATGAGGACGGTTTTGTATTTATTACCGGCAAGCTGAAAAGGATCTATACGGCGCGAGCAAGTGAAAACGGCGCAATTTTTCACGTTTTTCCGGACTATATCGCAGATACCATTTGCAACGTGTCCCAAGTCCGCGAATGCGCCGTCGTATGTCTGCCGCATCCGGTTTTGAAAAGCGTTCCTGTCGCGTTTGTCGTTGCAGATAATGTGCATCCGAATGATGCCATACGAGAAGCGGCGGATTATTGCAGTGCAAAGCTGCCGGAGCATAGCAGACCCAAAGCATTTTTTGCTGTCGGCAGTATTCCCAAAACGACAATCGGCAAGCCGGAC
>CAMVGI010000012.1 GCA_947166955.1 uncultured Clostridia bacterium
TGGTAACATCAATTCATCGCACGTGAGCGGCACCCGCCTGATGAATGGCATCGGAACACCGAGCGTGGTTCCTGAGATGCTCCACGTGGTTGTGGTCTCGCCCTCATAGTTGCCGGCGAGGCCGTTCTTGTTGAGCGTAAGCGCAAGTGTCGCCGGGCTACTGTTTACGTCGGGGACGTTGATTGCAAGCGGCGTCGTCTCATCGATCTCCACGGACGCCAGATTATCCACGGTGGAGTTGGGGTAGGTGATCGAAGCGGTCATAACTTCGGCGGTCTTATACGGGCTGCTGGAATGCGGTCTAAACGCCGTCTGGTCGTTCGTTTTCGACATCATGTAGGCCGCGGCAAGGGAGTTATCGCCGTTCATGGCGGCAACCTGCTCCGTGTCCGTCGTGGGGAAATGGATGGACGCTTTGTTCAGGTCGTCCGTATTTGACACCTTGAAGTAAAATTCCAGAACATCTTTTCCAGATGTAGTATTAACGCCAGTGTTGTGACTAATATCTACGTGAGCACTCTGGTAAAGGTCACAACCCGCACTGTCAACGCCAACTACGCTAAAGTTGCTTTTCGCCAAGAATGATTCGCTCAGCTCGCTTGCCGCAGTCACCGTTGAAGAATCAGTATACGCTTCTTGATTGATCGGTGTAATCACTGCGGGATCATAAAGTAGGCAAGCGCCGATGACTGTGGTTTTTTCAAATCCGGTCGCATGAGCAACCAACTTGAAAACAACGTCCGTCTTCTGCTCCGCATCTGCGGTGAGGCGTGTGCAAGTAAAATTCAAGCTCTTGCCATCAGCGCGCGCCGTTGGCATCGTGCAGGGCAGAACCATAATCAGCGCAAGCAACAGCGCCAGTGCCGATCTCAGTTTTTTCTTCATCTTGTGTCTTCCTCCCAATATTTACTCAACGATGGCTCCTTGATTAAGATTGCTGATCAGCAGCGACAAGTCGGATGCGTTCACCCTTCCTCCTCCGTCAAAATCTGCGTAAACTAGGTTTCCTGTCAAATCAGTGGTATTCGCATTAAAAGCACTAATCAGTAGATTCAGGTCGGTGGCGTTTATACGGTCGCTGTCATCGATATCGCCGGCAATCAGTTGCACAGCCACGTCGCCGTCATCCGTCGCGAGATCCATCGCGTTTCTGGTATAGCTCAAAAAGCCGTGGACCTTCACTGTCACCGTATATTCTGCAATGGGTAAGTTATCAGGCAACTCGTACTTGCCTTCTTCGTTCGTTGTTACTTGTATCGGTGACCCGTTTACAGGTGTGAATGTGATAACAGCGCCATTCATCTTATCGTCGTCGCGCCCTTGGATCGTAATCGTCCCCTCCACCTTCACGGTGTTCGCCTGCGCCGGAGTAGCTGCCTCGCTTGCGCCGTTCGCGCCGGCGTTGCGGATGACGCCGAGCGTCTTCGGCGAGGTCGTGCCGCTGCCGTCCTTGAACACGCCGCCAAGCAGCAGCTCGCAGTTCTGCGCCTTCCTCGGCGTGAACGTGAAGCTGGCCTTGACGCCGCTATCATCCGCCGCTGCCGCCTGGTTGATGTACTGGACGGTGTCTTCGTTTAATACCGTCTCGCCGTTCTGCTTCTCCACCACAAGCAGGATGTACTGGTTGCCCTCGACGAGGTCGGCGCCCGTGTAGGTGACGGTGTACTGATCGCCCGTATGGGTGATCGTCACGCCGTCCACCTTTGCCGCCAACGCGCACACGGTCAGTGCCGCGAGCGTCAGGGCGAGGCAGAACAACAGTTTGAACCGTTTCATATCTTCTCCCTCCTTATTTCACAAACATGCCGTACAGAGCCAGCATGGACTGTGCCTTGTCGAGCGCGGCGGACGCCGCCTCGCTCTCCATGTTCCATTCCGCCGCGCCGCCAATGACCACCAGCGCGCGCCGCGCATCCCACTCGACCTGACGGCCCAGCGCCTCCGCCACAAAGCGGATGGGCACCGTCGTGCGGACGTAGCCCTGCGCCGAAGGGACCGTTTCGGCGGGGGCGTCCATCGTCTTTTCCATGCCGTCGATGGTATAGGTCAGGCTGCCGAGCGTCATGCGCACGGTGCGCCCGTTCCCGGTGATGGTCACCGTCTTGGTTGCGCCGTCCCAGTCCACCGCCGCGCCGAGACGCTCCGCCACGAAGCGCACGGGCACGAAGGTCCTGTCGTTTCGGATGTAGGCGGTCACGTCCGGCTCGCCGGGGTAGATGGCGACCACACCGCCGCCCGCCACCGCCGCGTTGCTGCCCAGCGGCAGAAGGACGGCGCTTTGCAGCAGCTCGTCCGCGGTGGGGTTCGCCGGGTCGGCGGGCTTCGGCTCCGGCTTTTGCTCAGGCGTCTGCGTCGGCTTCTGCTCGGGCGTTTCGGTCGTCGACGGTTGCGTCGCCGCCCCCGGCTTTGTCAGAGACGCCTTCGGCGGGTCGCCGGGCAGGTCGATCGTCACGGTATCCGCGCCGGGCAGGTCGATCGTCACACGCAGCGGCGCGGCGGCTCCCGCGTTCAGCACCATGCCCCCCTCGGGCAAATAGTCGCGGCTCGGCGTTCCGCCGTCCGCGGTCGCCAGCTTTATGACTGGCGCGGTGCCGCCCGTCTGTTTGAAGCGGAATGTGAAAGCCAAAACGCCACTCTCGCCCGCGACCGCGACGCCCTTCTGCTTTGCGAGGCCGTCACTCGCAGTGCTCTGTCCCGGCGTCACATAGCCAGTGAAGTCAATCAGGCCCTTTTCGCTGTCAAGCTCCGTGCCAACGGTGGACATCCAGCCCGTATCGGTCTTTTTCGCGAAATCAGAAAACTCTCCCGCCGCCGTGCCGTCTGCCTTCACGGGGGTCACGGTGTCCGCGTCGTACCACAGGGCAAACTGGAAGGCGTTGAACATTGCGCTCTTTATGGTCAGGTCCACGGTGAACACGCCGGTCGCGTCCGGCTCGCTTGCCGTGAAGTCCGCCTCGGCAGTCGTGCCGGACGTGTCCTCCGCGCGCGCCGGAAGTGCCAAGCCAATCGTCAGCACCGCAGCCAACAATAGGGAAAACGCCTTGTGCCTCCCCGGATCAGTGCCGGTAGCATATCGCTTTAGGCTTCTCATTACGTCACTATTCCTCCTCTTTTCATACCGCATACACCCCATAACGGTGCGTAAAGTACACTTTATGCCCCAACTTGTACTTGCAAAATGCGAACGTGCTTGATATACTAAAAGATGGTCTAATATGAGATTTTACCGCATGCCAAAGTTTCCGAGAATCGGGGCATAAAGTGTACTTTCTGCCCTATCTGTATCGCTCACCCAACGTAAAAAAGTTTTATGGCTCACACCAAGCTGACGTGCTGCTGCCCGCGCTGATAAGGTTCCCAACTTCCATTCTGTCCTAACGGCTTCATAGTCAGGCGGTTTTTCCATTGGCTGTCGCCCAAAACGAACGCCATTCGCCTTCGCCGCCGCGATGCCTTCTGCCTGCCGCTGGCGGATGAACTCGCGTTCCGTCTGCGCGACATAGCTGAGTAGTTGGAGCACGATGTCTGCAATCAGCGTTCCCGTGAGGTCGCGTCCCTGCCGCGTGTCGAGCAGCGGCATATCCAAAACGACAATATCGGCGCGCTTTTCCTTTGTGATGACGCGCCATTGCTCCAAAATCTCATCGTAGTTGCGGCCAAGCCGGTCGATGCTCTTGACAAAAAGGGTATCGCCCGGCTTCAGCTTCTTGAGAAGTCTCTGCCAGCCGGGGCGTTTGAAGTCCTTGCCGCTTTGCTTGTCCATGAAGGTATTACGCTCTGGGACGCCCACCTCACGCATGGCAATACGTTGCCGATCTTCGTTCTGATCCTTGCTGGAAACTCGAATATAGCCATAGATTTCGTTATTCATGCGATTTCCTCCAATCTTTGATGCAGAAATTATAGAGGAAACCTTGGTATGTAGTTTTATATTATAGTCAATCCGTTGAGTATAGTCAATGGATTGAGCATGATAGGATATAGCAAATCGCTTCAAGAGGTTTGCTGTATGATCTCCTATGAGCCGTTCTGGAACACGCTAAACAAGAGGGATATGTCCACCTATGACCTCATTTACAGGCATGGGTTATCCGCGAATACGGTTCACCGCATGAAAGGTGGGAAGGACATCACGACAAAAACGCTGAACGAGCTATGCTTTATTCTGAAGTGTTCCGTGTCCGACATATTGGAATATCGGGAAACCGACGAGGACTGAAAACCTAAAATCCATATTGACCAACCGCAGCGAAATTGTCTTTGAATTCCGCATCATCGCTTCGTTCCTTACGTCCTCCAGCTTCCGCCCCCTACCGCAGCGTTGTTGGCAACGGCTTGAGTGATGTGATCAGAATAATCTCTCCGTTTCGCGATTCTGAGACATGTCAAAACCTCCATTCTTTGTTCGCCTTTGCCGCGAGGTGTGAGTTTCTGGGTGAAGGCCTGGTCCGAAGGGCCCGCTCGACTGCTTCCTCCGTACCGAACAGGATCACGCGTTTTTTTGCGCGCGATATCGCCGTATAAAAGAGGTTTCGGTTGAGCATATTGCCCATCTGCTCCTCGGACAGCGGGATCAGCACGGTATCATAGCCGCTCCCCTGTGCCTTGTGTACGGTCATGGCGTAGGCGAGCTCCAACGGCAGCCGGCTGTTCAGCTCCTCCGCAGACCAACTCGCACGGCTTCCGTTTTGAAGGGATACGTCGCATCGCGGATGATCTTCGGTTCCGCGCAGGCACAGCACGCCGGCGTCCCCGTTGAAGCAGCCGCGCGCGGCATCGTTCACGTTCACCATGACACGGTCACCGTCACGCAGTTGTGTTTCCCCGTATGGAATCGCTCTCACGCCGTCTCGCAGCGGATTGAGCTTCTCCCGTATGAGGAGACTGAGTTCCTCCGCACCCAGCGGAACGCCTCTCCGCCGCGGCGTGATCACGCAGATGCTCTCACCGGTGCGATATCGGCGGACCGCCTCTTCCACCAGTTTCGCACGGATCTCGTCGTCCGTTCCCGCCTGGATCTGAAAATTCTCGTCTTTCAGCAAACCGGACACGTCTGCAATCTCCGAAAAACGCGCCACGTTGTGGTACAATGCCGAAGCGGCGTCTTTCTGCCGGTAGAGCGTCCGAAGCTCCTGGTTGGGCACGCCGAGTTCCAACAGGTCTGCCAGAACGTTGCCCGCGCCGATGCCCTGCAGCTGGTTCCTGTCGCCCAGCAGCACGATCCGGCAGTCGTCCGGCGCCGCCTTGAGAAGCTCGGCAAAAACACGTAGCGGAATCATGCCCGCCTCGTCCACGACGACCAGCTTCTTTCCCTTCAGCGCATCCGGCTCCTGCGCGCCGCCGCTGTGGAGCATGTGCAGCGCCTTGTGCAGCGTACTGGCGGGATAGCCCGTCGCCTCGCATAGGTTGCGTGCGGCCTTGCCTGTCGGCGCGCAAAGGGCGAGCTCCGTGCCCGGGTCGATGCCGAGCGTATCGATCAGCGCGCAGGCTGTTGCGCTCTTGCCGCTGCCGGCGCCGCCGATGATCAGCGTCAGATCATTCTCCATCGCCTTCAGAACAGCCGCACGCTGATCTCCGTCCAGGACGACGTTCCCCGACCGGATCGTCTCCGGCAGCGGCTCTGCGTCACGCGGCGTCTTCCGCAGGCGTTCGGCAAGTTTTTTCGCTGCGAGCGTCTCGTCCTCCCAAATCTCCTTTAGATAGACGGCGTCGCCCTCCAAAACCAAGCGTCCGGCTTTGACAAGCGTTTCCAGCTCCGCCGTGAAACCCTCCCGGCCGCTCCCCGGGTGCTCTGCCGAATACAGGCAGAGCACCGCGTCCCAACGCATATAACTGTGCCCGTTCCGGCAGTACTTATCAAGAATGTCAGGAATCGTTGCGCTGTCATGCGTCATTCAGATCCCCCGCCTGCACCGCGGCATACTTTTCCAGAAACTCCTCCGGCGACATCCCCTCATACTTGCTGATGCGCCGAATACCGGCCTTCGTTTTCGCCTGTGCGCACATTTCCTGAGCGCACTGCCGCGACACGCCGAGTCTTCCGGCAAGCTGCTCAAACGTAAGTCCATTCGCTGCGCGATAGTTGCCGAGCGCGCTGTTCGCGCCGCGTTTGCTCTCGCGCTGCGGATGGTCCCCGTCATCGAGCTGAGCGGTCGAGTGAATCTCGAAAAGCTGGTCGACCGTTACCCCCAAGCGGTCGGCGACGGCAATCAGACTGGGAACGCAGGACATGTTCAGCAGCTTGTTGGGATTACGCCAGCAGCTGCTCGGGCTTCCGCCGAAAAGCCGCTGGATCTCGGCGTTTTTCACGCGTCTTTTTCTGCGATAATACTCCACGCCGGAAATGACTCTGTTCGTTTCCCTCTTTGCCATCCTTTCAGTCCTCCTTCCGATGCATCAAATAGCTCTCCGGTTCGGGATCAAACAGGGAAACCACTTCCGCCGCCGAGTAGACGACATACTCATAGGTTTCCGCTTTCCGATCCAGCGCGTAAATGCGAAACAGCTCATAGTTTGCGCCGCTCTCGGCCATCTGACGCGCCTTGCGCAGCTCGCCGCCACTCATGTGGAACGGTTCGAGCGGGTCCTGCGACGTCGTGGCCTTGACTTCGATGTATTTCGGCTGTCCATTCGAGGTGACGGAAATCACGTCGTAACCGTTGCGGCGGTTCTTCGCGGGTTCGGTGGATACGCGGCATTCGTAGCCGGTTCCCGCAAGGCGTTCACGCTCGAAATCGGCAACGAGCATCTCGCCGAGCTCTCCGGTTTCAATCTGTGACGCGGAGCGACATTTGTGTTTTGCGGAATGAACCGCATGCACACAGTTTGCACTCGTCTTGACGGCGCTCAGATCGTTGCGGACGAGCTCGTCCATCGTCACGCCGTAAAGCTCGGCAAGCTCCTTGATTACGCAAAACCGAGCGTTATGCCCATACTCCAGCCGCCTGAGTGTGTGTACGCAGGCGTGCGTCAGATTCGCAAGCTGGGAAAAAGAGTACCCGTGTGCCTGACGCAGAATGTAATAGGCGTTATCCGCCGCGTCGCTTTTGCGTCCGGGCCAGGGGACGGGCGTTTCGTTCAGCCGATTCGTGTCAAAGTTTACCATTGTCTTCTACCATCCTTTTTTGTTGTTACAACAAAGAAGCGCCGTGCAGGCTCAAAACCTGCACGACGCTCCTGATGGTATCAGGATACGAGAGATTGCCCCTTGCATCGCGTGCCGAAAAAGGATATACTACGGCTGTCGATGCGGGGAATCCCGTCATGCCGGTGGTCTGTTCACCTGCGTGGGTCATAGCGAGCTGCAACTCGCTATGACTGTCGGCTTTTCTGTTGTTATTGGTATTATATCATATGTGGGAACACACGTCAAGCGATATTATTCGATAAAAGTGTACAAGGAATAAGAGCGCTATTTGTGCGAAATGTGGGCACACATAGTCTTGACTATTTCCACAATCGATATATTATAATAGTATAGATTTTATCAAGGAGGGGAATGTTGTGAGTCAAACCCCCGCGCAGCTGGCTGCGAGCAAAAAATATCATCAGGAAAAACTTGATGAGCTAAAGCTCCGCGTCCCCAAAGGCAACAAGGATCGCATTCAGGAGCACGCCAAAGCACAGGGCGAATCCACGAATGCGTTTATTTACCGCGCCGTGAACGAGACCATCGAGCGGGATCAGGCCAAGCGCCTCAAGGTAGATTGACTGTAAGCCCAAAAAGGCTGGCCCTTTCGCAGTCTGACGGTTACTGATTCCAGATTATAGGTTTTCTAAAACGCAGTTATCGCTTAGTGATTGTATTACGCAAAAATATTTTTAAAAATATTGAAAATCACTTGACAAATGATACATCTGTGCTATACTAATAATATCAGAAGGAAGATAAGCGTACGCTGAGTTGGCGTGCGCTTTTGTTTTGCAATTTAGCGTCTGTACTTCCCCATGTTTGGTAATAGGCGCACATCGAGCAAGAAAGGAGAAGTCGAGCTCGCACAGAGAAGTGTGTGGCAAATCAAGCCGCACACGTAATAAGGCTGCGAATCGGTCTGCCATGAGTGGGTGTGCAATGCGCAACCATGGTCATGACAACGTGGGACGTAAGACAAGGAAGTCGAAGGCTGACTTATCTAACGTCACGTTGCAGAGCACGTCTTAGGCGTGGCTGAGCAACGCGCAAGCGAAGATGCGCACCCGCGCATTGGAACGTCACCCCGCCGATCAGCAGCACACCGTATGGCGGCAGTCCCATGTATTATCTCTTGAAAAGGGGAAATAAACGGGGATTTGCCGCCACAACCATAGCCAGATGGCAAAGTACCAGCACGGGGCAGCTGGTCTATCAAAAAGCTCTCAAGTTCTTAACGTGTTCTAGCGAAGGAGGTGACTGCAAGTATGCCAAAACATCATAGCATCGAAAACCAAGCAACTCAAAAACTGCGCTCAATGGCAGCGTTCGGCACATCGAAGCACCTGGACAAGTTGGCGAATGACGGAAAGCCTGCACAGGATAAGATTTACAGCTACTCGACGATGGACAATTATAGACAAGCAGGCAAAGGCTTTGTGCAATGGGCAAAGTCCGAATACGGTTGCAGAGACTTAGAAGACGCCCGATTGTATGTTGGAGATTACTTACAGCATCGTATCGATGAAGGCAAAAGCGCATGGACCGTTTGCCGTGACGCTGCGGCACTAGGCAAACTGTACCAGACGAAGAGTACAAGCTTTGGTGTTAAACTCCCCACTCGCTCACGAGCGAACGTGACCCAGCACCGCACCAATGCAGAAAAAGGGCACTTTTCCGAGTCCAAAAACGCTGATCTTGTCACGCTTTGCAAGGCAACAGGCTTGCGGCGGCATGAAATTCCTCCGGTGACCGCCGACAAGGTAATGCGGGACAAGAACGGGCATACCGTGCTGACAGGCATCGTGGGCAAAGGCGGCAAGGTGCGTGTCGTGCCAGTGCTGCCGCAGTACAAGAACCAAATTAAGGAGATGGCAGAGCGCGCCGCTGCAGATAATCGTCCGTTGGTGGAGCACATCCCAAAATACGCTCCGTGTCACGTTTACCGGGCTGAGTATGCGCGCAAGCTGTATGCGCTCCATGCCCGCGACGTGAAAACAATCGACCGCGCCGAGAGATACGACGGACGCCGCGATCTCGCCGGGCAAAGCTTCGACAAAGCCGCAATGTCAATCGTCACTGCCGCTCTTGGTCACAATAGAGATGATATCGTCACGAACTACATCGGACACTGACCGGCTTTTTCATCACCCAACCAAATCCAAAAATACTGAAAATTTTTGAAATAATTGCTTGACTTTTTTTGGAAACCGTGCTACACTAACATTATCATAAGGAAGATGTCACTCTGGGTGTGTGTAAATGTGCGCCCAGAGTGACATCTTTTGTGGATTTACCGCGATTTCACTTTTTTTCTGTGAAATCGCGGTTTTTTGTTTTCGTGAGATTCACGCTTGCTTGCTAACGGCTCGGTCAGCTGCCAGCCGAGGAAAAACATTGATTGCACACAATAGTCTCATTGTTATCGCGGACGTACTTTTGCTTATGCCCAGGGCGCGGGGCACACTTCCAAGTGGGAAGACAGCGCCACGGAAAACGGCAGCGCCCCATCCACCTGCGTTGATGCGACAGTGCGCATCCCCGGCGCCGCAGGTGCATACGGCCTAATCGTTCCGCCAGCCGGGGCGGATGATGAAGGAGGTTTTCGCAATGAACCATTTGCGTACAATCAAGGTTGCCGCAGCGTTTTTCAAGCGTGTCGATCCGCAGACTGCCCTCACCGAATACGCGATTCGCACCCTGCTCCGCACCGGCAAGGTGCCCTGCGTCCGGGTCGGGAAAAAGTACCTTGTCACCATCGAAGCGCTGGAGGCGTACCTGGCGCCCGACCAGCCTACCGAGCGGAATGGATCCGCCGGCAGCGCGAGAAAGGAGTGGCGTATAAAGTGAATGGAAGTACACCCAATAATTTGCATGATTGCTTTAAGCCGCTTTCGCAATTCTCGGAGGAGGAGGCGACCTGGCTCATTCCCGGCTGGCTGCCAGAAGGGCAGATCACGCTCCTCGCCGCTGACGGCGGAATCGGCAAAACATCACTCTGGTGCCACATCATCGCTGCAATCAGTTCTGGATCGCGCTGTGTACTTGATCCGCCGGATTACACTCGCCCGCCTGCGGAGGTATCCTTCCTGACCACCGAGGATAGCGTCAGGAAAAAACTTGTGCGGAAGCTGCGCCTCGCTGGGGCGTGTATGGATAATGTGTATGCTCCCGATTTCTCCTCCGATAAGAGCGGTTTGCTTCGGACGCTGAAGTTTGGCTCGCCGGTGATGGAAAGCTTTGTCCGGGAAAGTATGCATAAGTTGTATGTTTTTGATCCTATACAGAGTTTTATCCCGCCGAGCCTGAACATGGGCAGCCGCAACGCCATGCGCGACTGCCTTGCGCCACTTATCTCGCTCGGCGAGGAGACTGGCGCGACATTTTTCATTATTGCGCACACGAACAAGCGCAAGGGAGCGTCCGGACGTGACAGAGTCGCAGACAGCGCGGATTTCTGGGATATTTCCCGCTCCGTCCTGATGGCCGGTTACGCGGATGAGCAGGGCGTCCGCTATCTCAGTAATGAGAAAAACAATTACTCCCGGCTGCAGGAAACGCTGCTGTTCACCGTCGACGAGGACGGTCAGATTGTGGAGAAGGGCCGGAGCTGGAAGCGGGACCGCGAGTTCCAGCAGGATGCGTTGATGGGCATTTCCGCTCCAAAGCGTGAGGACTGCAAAAACTGGCTCCTCGCGCAGCTGGAAGCGTCCGACGGGAGAATGCCGTCTGTGGAGCTGGACGACGCGGCAAAGGCTGCGGGCTTTACCAGTAAGACAGTCCGCAATGCCAAGGATGCGCTCAAAAACGAAGGGATGCTTCTGTATCGGCAGACCTTCACTGAGGGGAGAAAGCAATGGTACACTGAACTGTTGCAGTCTCCCGATGAAGAACCGTTTCCTTTATGAAGCGGGCGTCAGCCCACTCCCAGACCATTTTATCAGTCTTCTCCAAAAGGGCTTATGACTATAAAGAGCTTTAACTATAAGGATTTCATCATTTGCCCGCAGGGACAAGTGACAAGTGACCTCCCGTTTATCGGCTGCGTCATTTGCCCCTGTGGGCAGGTGGTTCACGCCGCATGATCCGGCGTTTCCCGGTGCAGATGCCCTTCCGCCTCTCGATGACGACCAAGGCGGCGTGGGTATCGCATGGGAGATGCAGGCATTTTCACAAAACCTTATTGCCTTTTCGCCCCTGCGGACGTAAGATACAGTCAGTACGATATCCGCGGGGCGTTATCGAAAGGAGAACGCCCATCATGGCAATCAAAGCTACAGAACCGAAAAAATATCAATACAAGCGCAAGACGCTCATGCTCCCCAACGGTGAGCGGAAGGATCTCTACGCAAGGACTCAGGAGGAACTGGACGACAAGGTCATGGAGGTCAGAATCCTCACACACTCCGGCGTGGACGTGTGCAGTGAGGAGACCTTCGGGCACTTCGCGCAGATGTGGTACGACGTGTACAAGAAACCCTATCTCCGCGACAAGAGTCAGGAGATGGTCAAGTACATCCTCAATCAGCACATCCTGCCGGTCATCGGCGGTTATCGCCTACAGGACATCACGCCGATGCAGATCCATGCGATCATGTCTGGGCTTGTCGGCAAGAGTAACAGCCTGCAGTCCAAGGTTCTCATCAACCTGCGCAGCATTTTCAAGGCGGCGCAGGAAAACGGCCTGATCGTCCGTTCACCGGTCAGCAGCATGCTCAAGCCGGGCGGAAAGAAGACGCAGGAGAAGGCCGCGCTGACGCCGCAGGAGTGCGAGAAGCTGATCGAACGTGTCATGAATCCGCGCGCTAGGACCTTCCTTCTGATCGCGCTCAACACGGGCATGCGCCGCGGCGAGATCCTCGCGCTCAAGTGGGCGGACGTGGATTTCAACAAGAAGATCATCCACGTCCGCCGGAACGCCGTGTTGCTGCGTGGCGGCACGAAGCTCTCCGACGAGCTGAAGACCAAGGCCGGTCGGCGCGACATCCCGCTCACCGAGACGCTGGAGGCGCATCTGCTGGCCGAGAAGAAGCGCACGCACTCGCAGTACATCCTCGCCATGCAGAACCACCAGCCTATGACCGACTCCTCGTACAAAAGCATGTGGCGTCTGATCGAGCGCGAGCTTCCGGAACGTCACGTCACGGCGCACATCCTCCGCCACACTTATATCACCCGGCTTTTTGAGGCGGGACTGGACATCAAGGAAATCCAGTACCTCGCCGGCCACAGCTCGGTGGACATGACGCTTCGGGTGTACACGCACTACGACCGTGCCTCCCGTGAGCAGACGACCATCGAAAAGGTTCGCGCCGCGCTGTGAAAAAACACGCAGGTGGTCAAAAACAGGTGGTCAAAAATTTACCGCACTTTTACCGCACATGCGGTAAAAATTGCCAAAAACTGCGGTAAATTACTTTAAGACGCGAAAGTGCAACACATAGAAAAAGTTCCGAAAATCAACCGTTTCCGGTCAATTCTCGGAACTTTTCTGGTGGAGACTGCTGGACTCGAACCAGTGACCTCCTGCGTGTGAAGCAGGCGCTCTAACCAGCTGAGCTAAGCCTCCATATGGGCGGGACGCCGCGCGCCCCGCGTGGTGACCCGTACGGGATTCGAACCCATGTTACAGCCGTGAAAGGGCCGTGTCTTAACCACTTGACCAACGGGCCGCGGTGGGCATGGTTTGTGCTCGGAGTTACGAGGGTTCTTGTTTAAGCGCGCGGGACGCCCGCATCGGACGTCCCGCGGCTTTTGGTAGCGGCACCTGGATTCGAACCGGG
>CAMVGI010000013.1 GCA_947166955.1 uncultured Clostridia bacterium
CAAGGTCAACCAGGCGCTTGCCATGTTTGGCATGGAGGCGGTGCCGGGGAGGCGAAGCGGCGATGAATGACGAGTACAGGCTCGCATACGTCTATGTGCGGGATGCTTTTGCCGGACTTTTGCGCGAGACGGACGACGGATATTCGTTTGCCTACGACGCCGACTATCTGGCGCGGCCTGACGCAACACCCGTCAGCCTGACGCTGCCGCTGACGGCGGACGAATATGCCTCCAAGACGATGTTCTCCTTTTTCGATGGGCTTATTCCCGAGGGATGGCTTCTGGATGTGGTGTTGCACAACTGGAAGCTGGATCGAAATGACCGCTTCGGTCTGCTGCTGGCGGTGTGCAAAGATCCCGTTGGCAAGGTCAGCATCCGGGAGGTGCGCGTATGAACTGCCTGTGCTGCGGGAAACCGATCCGGCCGGATTCCCCCGAAGAAAACTCCGGATGGCACGACAAATGCGTCCGTGCGTTCTTCGGTACAAAGAAACTGCCGGACATTGATATGTCGGCGGAGGTGCTGGAGAAACTTGCTCGCGAGAGTACAAATCGGGGCTTTACCGTCCCCGGTGTGCAGAAAAAGCTGTCTCTCCATCTTACACGGGGGCAAGAGCCGCGATTGACGCTGGTGAACTACCCGACGGGGTTTATCCTCAAGCCGCAGACTGCGGAGTATCCGGCATTGCCCGAAGCGGAGTATCTGGTAATGCAGATGGCGAGAGCCTGCGGTATCAAAACGGTGCCGTTTGCGTTGGTGCGGATCCCGGCGCAGGGCGGCGCACTTGCCTATATCACACGGCGCATCGACCGAGTTTTACCGACTGCGGAGGGCGAGCCGGTCAAGCTGCTGGCAATGGAGGATTTCTGCCAGCTGGACGGCCGTTTGACCATGGACAAGTATCATGGTTCCTATGAGCGATGCGCCAAAATCATTTCACGATATTCTATTCGTCCCGGCCTTGATCTGTCGGAACTCTTCCTGCGCGTGGCGTTTTCCTTGACGGTAGGTAATTCCGATATGCACCTGAAGAACTTCTCTCTGATCGAGACCGTTTGCGGGAGCGAGGAATATGTTCTTTCCGAAGCCTATGATATGCTGCCGGTGAACACCGTTTTGCCGGAGGATACGGAGCAGCTTGCGCTGACGGTCAACGGGAAAAAACGCAATGTCCGTCGGAAAGACCTCCTCATATTTGCGGAGGCAGCGGGCTTGCCTCGTGCATCCGTGGAGAAGATGCTGGAGAAGCTGGATGGGATGAAAGACTGCCTTCTTGCCATGTGCGCCGATTCGTATTTGCCAGACGATATGAAAGCCGCATTTGCGGAACTGATCGCGGATCGGTTGGCGTAACGGGAGAAGGCGAAGCATTGTGATAAAATCGCCCCATTCATAGAAGTTTCCGCTTGTTGGAGAAGAAATCGGAGGAAAAGCTGTGACAAAGCAAAGCAACGCGCCTGAAGTAAGAGGCCGCAACGGGGCGGTCAATATTCTGCTGCTCTGCGTGATGGGGATCGCGCTCAATCTGCTGGGCTCCGGCTTGTCCGCGGCGCTTGGGCTGCCGGTTTATTTCAACACGTCCGGAACGATCCTCGCGGCGGCCATGGGCGGCTATCTGCCGGGTATCCTGACTGGCTTTGCATCAAATCTGCTGCTTGCTTTTGGAAATCCGACGCAGCTTTACTACGGCATTGTCAACATCATCACCGGTATTTGCGCCGCGTGGTTTGCCCGGCGGGGCAAATACCGGCGTTTTCCCTCCGCGCTGGGGACGATACCGGTGATTGCCGTGATCACGGGCGCGATGGGCGCGGGCCTGACTTGGTTTTTGAGCAGCTCCGATATCGGCGGCCAACTTGGCGGCATGGTGCTGCAAATGCAGGAAAGCATGAGGATCGCCAAATTCAGCGCGCAGCTTACCGTTGAGCTTTTGTATGAGCTGATCGACAAAACCGTATCGACCGCGTTGACCTATCTGTTGCTGCGGCTGATCCCGAAAGCGTTTCAGGAAAGCCTGCTGCGCGGCGGACGCTGGCAGTCGCCGCTGAGCGGTGAAATGAAGGCGGCGGTCAACCGCGAGCGTGTGCGCGGCCTCTCACTGCGCACGCGGCTGATAATTATGCTTACCGCGGGCATGATGTGCCTGACGGCGACCGCCTGCGTCATCGGACTGCGTTTGTTCAAGGAGTCCACGGTCAAGGAGTACGGCCACATGGCGCGGCTGATCACCTCCATCATCGCGGGACAGCTTGAGGAGCAGCCGGTCGAGGACTTTATCGCGCTTGGGCGCGGCGCCGAGGGCTACGAGGAATTTGAACAGTCGCTCTATAAGCTCAAAGACAACTACCCCGACGTGGAGTATTTGTATGTTTATCAGATCAAGGAGGACGGCTGCCACGTCGTATTCGACCTGGACACGGCGACGGCCGAGGCGTCGGAGTACGGAGCGGTCATGCCGTTCGATAAAGCGTTCGAGCCGTATGTCCCCGCGCTGCTGCGCGGCGAGCCGATCGACCCCATCGTTTCGGACGACGCGTTCGGCTGGCTGCTGACGGTCTATCATCCCGTGCGCGGCGCGGACCGCCAAACCAAGTGCTATGTCGGCGTGGATTACTCGATGGACATGATGTCCCTGATCGGCAGTGTTTTCCTCGGGAAATTCATTTCGCTGATCTTAAGCGTGCTGATCGTCATGCTGGCGTTGGCGATGAAGATCACGGAGCACAACCTCATCCTGCCGGTCAAATCCATGTCCTACTGCGCGGGCGCGTTTGCCTACGACAGCGAGGAGGTGCGCGGGGAAAACGTGGCGCAGCTCCGCGCGCTGGATATCCGAACGGGCGACGAGATCGAGAACCTGTACCGCGCATTCCTCAAGACCACCGAGGACAGCATGGAATATGTGGACAACCTGGTCCATGCGCGCCTGCAGGTCGCGGAGATGAAGGAACAGGTCTCCGCCATGGACGAGATCGCCTACAAGGACGCGCTGACGGGACTTCGGAACAAAGCGGCCTACGACGAGTACATCACGCGGCTCGATGGAGACATTGCCAAGGGGCTCGCGAAATTCGGCATCGCGATGATCGACCTCAATTTCCTCAAGCGCGTCAACGACACCTACGGCCACGAGCACGGCAACGACTATCTCAAGGCGTGTTGCCGCATGGTGTGCGAGGTGTTTGACCACTCGCCGGTGTTCCGCGTCGGCGGCGACGAATTCGTCGCGGTTTTGGAGCACGGCGACCTTGCCGCGCGCGACGAGCTGCTTGCAAGGCTCAAGAGCGAGATGCGGCGGCGCGCGGAGGACGAAACGCTCCAGCCTTGGGAGAAACCCTCCGCGGCGGTGGGCGTCGCCCTGTATGACGCCGCGCTCGACCATAGCGCAGACGACGTTTTCAAGCGCGCCGACGCGGCGATGTACGCCGACAAGCAGGCAATGAAGGCAGTCCGCACGGATTGACAGGGAGAGCGCTATACCGGCGGTTATCAACAAAAGCTTGACAAAAGTGCGACGCAGTGTTATCTTGATTTGCGAATGATTATCAAATTCAAAAAGGGGAGGGGACGGATCATGACGAAGCGGGAGCGTATCGCGGCTGCCGTGCTTGCGTTGCTCGCCGTGTTCGTTATGCTGTCCTCCGCTTTTTTCATCATTGCGCACGCAGATCATGACTGCACCGGCGAGGACTGCCCAATCTGCGAGCAGATCTGCGCCTGCGTGAAGGGCTTCCGGCGCTTCGCGCTCGCCGCGCTGACCGCGTTGGTGATCGTCGCGCTTGTTTATGCCTGCAACATTCGCCTCGGGGGGAAGGCATGCGCCTTTGCGCCGAGTTCGCCCATTTTGCTGAAGGTTAAGCTCTCCAACTAAATCAGACTGTTTGAACAGGGGGAAAACTGTCCGCCCGCGAGGCGGACGGCGTCGGCATACGCCGAATCCCCTGCCTTTTTGCGCCCTTTTGCGCTTATGTCAAGTCTGATTTGATTGGAGAGTTTTATTATGAACGCTATGAAAAAGCATATTTCCCTGTTTCTTTGCCTTGCTTTGCTGCTCGGCACCCTGACAGCGTGCGGAGCGGCGTCCGCCGCTGCCGGCGGCACGAAGAGCGACGCCGGGAAGCTCAGCGTCGTGACGACCATCTTCCCGGAATACGACTGGGTGCGCGAGATCATGGGCGACCGGGCCGACAACGCCGAGATCACGCTTCTGCTCGACAACGGCACGGATCTCCACAGCTACCAGCCCTCGGTGGACGACATCGTCAAGATCTCCGGCTGCGACCTGTTTATCTACGTTGGCGGCGAGAGCGACGAGTGGGCGGAGGACGCGCTGAAGGAGGCGACGAATCCGAACATGATCGTCATTGACCTGTTGGAAACGCTCGGCGACGCGGTCAAAGAGGAGGAAGTCGTTGAAGGGATGCAGGAAGAGGACGAGCATGACCATGACCATGACGACCACGAGGACCATGACCACGAGGAACACGACCACGAGCACCATCACGAGGAGGGCGAGGTCGAATATGACGAGCATGTCTGGCTGTCGCTGAAAAACGCCGGGGTACTCTGCGGCGCGATCTCCGATGCGCTCGGACGCCTCGACACCGCGAACGCCGACGCCTATGCCGCCAACGCCGCCGCGTATATCGCAAAGCTGGACGCGCTGGACGCGCAGTATGCCGCCGCCGTGAGCGCCGCGGCCGTCAAGACCGTGCTCTTTGGCGACCGCTTCCCGTTCCGCTATCTTGTGGACGACTACGGTCTCGATTATTACGCGGCGTTCGTCGGCTGCTCCGCCGAGACCGAGGCGAGCTTTGAGACCGTCGTGTTTCTTGCGGGAAAGGTCGACGAATTGGGACTGAAAAACGTCCTGACCATCGAATCGAGCGACGGCAAAATCGCGCGCACGATCATCGAGAACACCGCCGCGAAGAACGCGGGTGTTTTGAAAATGGACTCCATGCAGTCCACGGCCACGCGGCAGATCGCGGACGGCGCGACCTATCTCGCCGCGATGGAAGGCAATCTGGAAGTCTTGAAGGAAGCCCTGAAGTAAGGAGAAAATGCCATGCCGCTCATCGCCTGTCAAAACCTGCCGCTCGGCTACGACGGCAGCGCGTGTTTTTCGAAACGAAGGAAGAATATCTGCGAAGCGACGCGGGCAGAGGATTCACGATGGAAGGGGAGGCGTGAGCGGGATGCTTGAAAAGCTTTCTTTATACCTGACCTACCCCTTTGTGCGCTACGCGCTCGTCGTCGGCGTGCTGATCGCGCTATGCTCGTCGCTGCTCGGCGTGACGCTGGTGCTCAAGCGCTTCTCGTTCATCGGCGACGGGCTTTCCCATGTCGCCTTCGGCGCGATGGCGGTCGCGGCGGTGCTGCGGCTGACGAACGATATGCCGCTGGTGCTTGTTGTTACGATCCTGTGCGCGGTGCTTCTGCTCCGCATGGGGCAGAACACGCAGATCAAGGGCGACGCCGCCATCGCCATGATCTCGGTCGGCGCGCTCGCCGTGGGATATCTGCTGATGAACCTGTTTCCCACCTCGGGCAACGTCTCCGGCGACGTGTGTACGACGCTGTTCGGTTCGACCTCGATCCTGACGCTCACGCCCGCGGAGGTCTGGCTCTGCACGGTGCTTTCCGTCGCGGTGGTCGCGGCGTTTGTCCTGCTCTACAACAAGATCTTCGCCGTGACCTTCGACGAGAGCTTCGCACAGGCGACCGGCACGAACGTGAAGCTCTACAACCTGCTCATCGCCGTCATCGTGGCGGTCATCATCGTGCTGGCGATGAACCTTGTCGGCTCGCTTCTGATATCGGCGCTGGTGATCTTTCCGGCGCTCTCTGCCATGCGTGTTTTCAAAAGCTTTTTCTCGGTGACGGTCTGCTCTGCGGTGCTGTCGGTCTGCTGCGCGCTGCTGGGCATCCTCGTTTCCATCCTCGGCGGTACGCCGGTCGGCTCTACCATCGTGGCGGTCGATATCGCGGCGTTTGCGATCTTTTCCCTTGCGGGCAAGCTTTCGGGAGGAACGGTGAAATGAAAAAGTGCTTTGCTTTGTTCCTGACGGTGCTGCTGGCGCTGCTTTTGACCGCCTGCGGCGGTACTCCGGCGGCGCGGAAGGGAACGACGGGCGGTGCGCCGACGGTATCGCAGATCATGGAAAACGCGGCAACAGACGAACCGCCTCTGCCATCGTCCGCCGCCGACGCAGCGCTTCCGTCCGCACAGCCGGAGGAGCTTCCCGAAACGCCGGAGATGTTGCCGCAGGAGGAACCGCTGCCGCGAGCGGACGGCGTGGACATCGATCTCACGCAGATGAACGCCACGATGGTTTTTGCCGAGGTGTCGAACATCATGTATATGCCCGACGACTACATCGGCAAGATCATCCGTATGAACGGCATGGCGGTATCTTCGACCGATCCGGAGACAGGGATCACCTACCACGCGGTCATCATCCGCGACGCCACCGCCTGCTGCGCGTCGGGACTGGACTATGTTCTCGCAGAAGGGCAGGAATATCCGCCGAACGAGTCGGACGTCACTGTTACGGGAGAATTCGAGCTGTATGAGGAGAACGGGCTTTTCTATGTTCAACTCAAGGACGCGGTGCTGGGCGCGTGATGACGCTGCGGCAATATGTAGAAATTCGGCAAAGCGGCTTTCGCTTATGATATAGCCGACAAAAAAACGCCGCCGGCCCGTTTATTTCACGGGCCGGCGGCGTTTTTGTAGCTTTTGATTCTTTTCGTGTTCACGAATTGTTCACAGGCAATTTTAACTTGGTTTTAAGTAGTATGCCTATCATAAGTTTCAAAGGCGCTAACCCCGCGAAAAAAGCGGTTCTCAAAAGCCGCGCGGGAGCAGCGGCGACACAGACAAGCTACATCACCGAGGCCGTGCGGGAGCGCACCATTGTCAAGTCCCTCGGCGGCAGCGGTACGCTCAACCCGGCAAATTCCTATACGGTGACGACGCTCATCGAGGGCGAGGTGCTCTCCGCAGACTTCGAGGAGGGCGACGTCGTGGAAAAAGGCACGGTACTCTACGAGGTGGACAGCTCGGACACCGCCAACAACATCGAGCGCGCCCAGATCTCGTTGAGCCAGGCGCAGCGCAGCTACAGCACCACGGCGGAAAAGCAATACGTCAAATCGGACGTCGGCGGCGTGGTGGTTTCGCTCAACGTGCGCGTGGGCGACAAGGTCTCGCAGGGGCAGACGGTCGCCACCGTCCGCGACAGCGCGGTCATGACGCTGAAGGTGCCGTTCCCCGCGGACGACGCGGCAAACTTCTTTGTCGGCCAGGACGCAATAGAGAAAACGCCCGATTTCGAATGAAATCAGGCGTTTTCTCTAGCAGAATCAGAAAGATTTACGCTCTCGACACGCGGCTGCGGATTGATGCGGTCAAGGCGACAAGTATACGATTCGGGTTTTCACTGTTGGGTTTCATGGGTCCACCCTTTTCGCAGCTTTTCAAGCAGCCCGCGGCACCCTTCCTCGACGTCGCGCCATGTTGCTTCGAAATCCCGCGTATACCATGGGTCTGCAACATCCCTTGGGTGGTCGGTATAGTCCATCAGCAAGTGGATCTTGCCCTCAGGATCACCTTGACAGATCCGGTGCATGTCGTGCAGGTTCTCCTGATCCATGCCGATGATCAGATCGTATTGCGCGTAGTCCGGATAGCGCATCAGCCGCGCAGTTTTCCCTTCGCATCCGATGCCATGCTCGGCGAGCTTCTTTCTCGCCGGAGCATAGACGGGATTCCCGATCTCCTCGGTGGTCGTCGCTGCGGAGGAAATGAGTATTTCTTTGCGAAGGCCGGCTTTCTCCACCATATCCTTCATTACGAACTCCGCCATCGGGCTGCGGCAGATGTTGCCGTGGCACACAAAGAGAATTCTTATCATTCGTATCTACCAACCTTTCGTCGGCTTCAGTTTGACACTCCCCTGGCTTTAGTCATGGGGAGTGTCAAGAATAGTTGTTGTATTTTGAAACACCGGTGAGGTTTTCAATGGCAGAAGCGCTCCAAAACCTGTTTTCCCACCGATAGTACCGGTCTTTCCTCTTCTTGAAAATACGGAACGGCTCGGCAGTATTGTCGTAAACATGAAGAATGTCACAAACCTCAACAATTCGAGGGATAAGCGAAAGCGCCTTATCGTAACGCTTTCGGATTTTCTCCTTTTGCCATTCTCGTAATCGTGGACTTCCCGCTGCCGTTGGGGCCTGCAAAGAACATGACTTCTGGAAGCCGATTATTGTGCTCCGACATATTCACGCCTCCCGTCCGGATACTCAAGATAGGCCTTCTTTGCAATCTCATCGTATCTGGCAGTTGGCAGCCCCTTGATTCGCCTTATTTCCTCATCAATACGGATAGACGCTTTAAACCGCTCTGTGAGCTCGTCATCAGAGATTCCGCAAGTGGAATCCAATTCGTTGATTTCGGACATTTAGAGCACCTCCCCCAAAAGGGCATAACCATCATTTTACCTGCCTATATAATACCACAAGATAACAATTTTTCAACAGCGAAACATGAAATATGCGCCCTTAGCTCAGTTGGCAGAGCAAAGGATGCCTGAAAGGACATCCGTGACATGCTCCCACCGCCTATGCTTCGCATAGAGGCGGGGGATTCCCGCTCGATGGACGCAACCGCCCAAGCATAAACGGACTATCCCCGTGTGTCCCGTGGTTCTAACTTTGGACTAATTGACGAACAATAGAACGTATCAAACCGCACCGCAGACTTGGCAAGTCTGCGGTGCGGTGCTATAATACATACAATGTACCTCAACCTCTGTAAGTTTTTAGAGCCGATTGGAGCATGAGCATCTGTGAATCGATACCGCAAAGGAGAAGCAGTATGGAGTATCAAATCATCAGCGGCGCGGAGCAAATCGACCTTGACGAAGTCGTCCGGCTGCTCAAAACAACGTATTGGGCGAACCAGCGTTCCGCGGAGCAGATCGAGCGCTCCATGCGCAATTCGTCGTGCTACGGCATCCGCCTTGACGGCGAAACGAAACTTGCCGGCTTTGCGAGAGTCATCAGCGATCGCGCGACCATGTTTTATCTCAGCGACGTGGTGATCGATCCGGAGCACCGGCACAAGGGACTTGGCAAGGCGCTGGTGTCGTATATCGTTTCGCTGCCGGAGTACGCCGGCCTTCGCGGGCTGCTGCTGACGAAGGACGCGCACGGGCTGTATGAGAAATACGGCTTTGAGACGGTCAACGACAGGGCGATGGTGAGAGCTCCCAATCACTGAACGAATCTGCGAAAGCGAGATAATGATATGAGCGTTGAAAACGGCGAATGGATCATGCGGGGGCTGGATTGGGACGACCCTTACCGCATCCGTACCTGGCGCGAGCTGGTGAACTGGATCAACGAAGTCGGATTTCTGCCGCTCTTCGGCAACGAGATCAAAGGCTTCTCCGTGGAGGAACACGTCTCGCCCGACTATTGGTGGACGGGCGACGCCGAGCAGGACCCGTGGGAGTGGCGCGAGATCATCGCGCGCAGCCGCGAAGTCGCCTACGGCAAGTTCTTCGGCAAGAAGGCGGGCTTTATCAGCCTTGCATGGCTGCCGTACTTTGCCAACTGCCGCAGAGACGGGTACGATTTCGACTCCCGCTATGACGAGGGGCTTGCGAATGCGCGCAGCAAGCAGATCATGGACGTCTTCGCCGATCCGGAGCATGACGGCGCGTGGAAGGACGACCTGATCTTTTCCACGGAACTCAAAAAGCGCGCGGGCTTCGGCAAGGAGGGCGCGAAGAACTTCCCCGGTATCCTTACCGAGCTCCAGATGCAGCTCTACCTTGTGGTCGTGGACTTTAAGCGCCGCCAGAACAAGCGCGGCGGCGAGTACGGCATGCCGGTTTCGATCCTGCTTCCTCCCGAAGCCGTGTGGGGCTACGACGCCGCAGCCTCCGCCTATGGCGAAGCGCCGGAGACGTCGGCAAAGCGGATTGCCGGACAGATCATGAAGCACTGGCCCGCCGCCGATGAAAAGGCGGTATGGCGGATGGTCGGAAAGCGGTGAACCAAAGTGGTGAGACAATGAACATCTTTGAAGCGATCAAGAACGACGATCTTGAGCAGGTCAAGGCGCTGGTGGAGGCCGATCCCGCGTGCGTCAACGCGATCGCGCCAAAAAAACCGGCGGACACGAAAGGCATGTCGCCCTTGCAGGTGGCCGTAACGACGGGATGGCACCGGAAAATCGCGTGGTATCTTTTGGAACACGGCGCGGACGTCAATTTCATCGAGCCGATAGAGCTCCAGCGCTATCAAGCAGACCCGGTGCTCTTTGACGTGGCGCAGGTCGCCGTCCGCAACGCGCGCAGACTTGAACGGGATCCGGCGACGGGCGAGTATCGCATGATGCACACGAAAGAAGACGCCGACGAGGCGTTCGCCTTCCTCGAAGCGGTCGTGGAGCACGGTGCGGATACGAAGATGACGGATTACTACGATAACGGCGTCATGAGCCGCGTTCTGTTTGCCGCGGACAATGTATATCCCGATCCGGAGTACACCGCTTACAAGCATACGGACGAGCAGGACGAGGATTTGCTGCGCATTTTCAGGTTCCTTTTGGACAGCGGAGCGGAAAAAGAGACCGTCTCCAAAGTCTCGAAGACGAACAACACCGGGATGTATCAAGGAAAGCCCATCTGGCAGCTGGTCGGAGGGCTGTTTGGAGCGGACGGACGCGGCGATTCGCTTTGCGCGGTGCTCGCCGAATACCCGCGCAGCGTGGTCGAGTACAGCATCGTGGCGGGCAGCCCCTCGTCCTGCCGGGGCTGCGAGGCGCATCGGGCGGCGCTGAAGCAGGCGTTTCGCAAATTCGCCGAAGACGACGGGGAAACGAGCTATGACGTTATCGCGGCGAGAGGAAAGCAGATCGACGCCGCAAAGCTGTTCGCGCCGGCGTGCGAGGCGGAGGCGCTGAACTATCGGGGCGCGTTTTTGCATCCGCCACACGGGGTCAAATATACCGACGCGGATTTTGACAGAGTCAACGCCGCGCTGTTCCCGAACGGCGCGGACAAGCTTGAGGTCTATGAGTGGACGACCGACTGGTCGAATTACTTCGACGACGGACACGAGTGGTGGGGCGCTTTGTGCCTGACCGTTTACGACAAGAGCACGGGCCGCTTCGTCGTGATTTTGGCGTCGGCAACGGACTGAAGTCGAGAGGAGCGCGGCATGAAAACAAAAAAACGGGGCAATAACTGGACGGCGTATTATGACGCGGAAACGGGGCGGTACTTCGCCGAGATCATGTACACCAGCCGCGAGGGACGCGAGCAGTACGACTATGAGATCACGCAGGATATTTACAGCCGGCTGGGCACGTTCGGCGACGACACGGACAACGAACGGCTGATCAAAACCGCGAAGAGAACGTACTCGTTTGAGAATACGATGTACGGCACGCTCGGGCCCGAGAGAACGGTCTGGGATGAAGAAGCAAACGAAACGATGATTGCGGCGGTTCGCAAGCAGGAGAAGAATTGATTGCGGGAGCGGCAGCATGGACGAGCAGAGCAAAAAGTATCAGGTACTTGACGGAACCACACTGAAGATCATCGCCATGATCAGCATGGTGTTTGACCATGTGGGCGACATGTTTTTCCCCGGCGTGATGTGGCCGAGAATGATCGGCAGGCTGGCCCTGCCCATTTTCTCCTTCTGCATTGCGGAGGGATTTGCACACACGCGGGACAGGAAGAAATACCTTTGCCGAATCGGCGCTTTTGCCCTGATCAGCGAGATCCCGTTTGATTTGGCCTTTGAGGGATCGGTTGGCTTCACACATCAGAATATCATGCTGACCTTCTTCCTCTCCGTTGTGGCGCTGATGCTGTTTGACCGACTAAGAGGCGGGAAGGACGCGGAACATATCCCTGTCGGCAAGACTGTGCTGGGCGTGCTTGCCGTTGCGGCCGTTGCTGCTGCGGCGCTTTTGCTGCGCGCGGATTACACGGTCT
This sequence comes from uncultured Clostridia bacterium, assembly GCA_947166955.1. The sequence goes on from CAMVGI010000013.1 coordinate 12,025, forward strand.
TCGCGGTGATTGCCGTATTCCTGTTCTACGTATTCCGGCGGAAGCGTCCGCCGGTTCGAACCGGTATAGGCGTGGCCTTTCTCGCGCTTACGCGAACGATGGGATACTACTGCGCGACAGGATTCAGCTTTATTCCCCTTGCTCTGTATAACGGGAAGAGAGGGAAAGGACTCAAGTGGCTGTTTTACGTTTTTTATCCGGGGCACCTTCTCGCCTTGGCTGCGATCAAAGCATTCCTGCACGCCTGATCGTATCGGCGGCCATATTACTCTATATTTCGACCTTTCGAGGTGATGAATCGCATGGAATACGAAATTGCCGACAGAGCAGACATTGAGGAACTGTATGCCTTGCAGCGCCAGGCGTTTGAAAGCGAAGCGGAAATGATCGGCAGCCACAGCGTACCTGCACTGATGGAATCACGCGACGAGAACCGTGCGGACTTCGAGAATTGGACCGTCTTGGTAAGGCGGGACGACGCGGGCAAGATCATCGGCGCGGTTCGATATAAGAAGGTGGACGGCCACGTCGACGTCGGCCGGCTGATGGTCGCGCCCGAGCACAGAAATCGGGGCGTGGCAAGCGGCTTGATGCGGGCGGTCGAGGAAACCGCACGGGAGAAAACGTACGAGCTTTATACCTGTACGAAGAGCTATACCAACATCCGCCTGTACGAACAGCTCGGCTATCGCATCTTCAAGGAAGAACGGGGAGAGCATGGCCTTTCCTTTGCGTATATGCGGAAAACCGTCGAAAACGGCAAGGTCGGCGAAAAAGGAGACAATGTAAGATGATGGGGCGATATTTGCGGAGAGCAGCTATCTGGAGCTGAAATAGTAGCGCTTAACAAAAAACAGCGTGAGATACATTCTTTTGCAGCCATTTCC
>CAMVGI010000014.1 GCA_947166955.1 uncultured Clostridia bacterium
GTCCGCGCACGCCGGTGAGCGTCATGATCTGGATGAACATGCCGACGCCCATCAAAATGCCCATGACGGGCAGCACGGAGTTGACGGAGTCCTTCGCCACCTTGGCGACGTTGAACTTATAGCCGGTAAAGCAGCCGACGCCGGCGCTGATGAGGAACACCAGCGGCATGCCGATGTCGGGGATCGCAGGCACAGCCTTGTTCACGACCATCAGCACGATGGCGAGGATGAGCGGGATGTAGACCTTGAAGCCGAACTTCTCACGCGATTCCGTGCGCAGCTTGCCCTTGACCTCGTCGTAATTCATCTTCTTGACGTGCTTGTAGGCGAACATCAGCACGAACAGGAACGCCAGCGGGAAAGTCATCAGCGTAAGGGGCAGGCCGAAGCCGCTGTACGGAATGTCGATGCCCGCGCCGATGATCATCGCGGGGATGTTGGTGGGCGGCGCGATCATGCCGAGGATGCCGCCCATGGCGAGGATGCAGGCGGTCTCCAGCACAGGTACGCCCATGATCATCAAAACGGGCGCCATGATCGAACCGGCGGAAAGCACCGAAGCCGTGGACGAACCGGTGATCATGCCGGGGAACATGATGATGACCATGATCAGGCAGAGCATCAGCGCGGGGACCTTGTGGAACCGTTCTATGATGACCGAGGAGATCGCGTCCAGCGCGCCGGACTCCTGTATGACCTTCATGAAGATCATGGCCGTTACGATGACCAGGATCGTATCCACATAGGCGAACATGCCTTCGACCAGGTGGCGCAGGGCGATGCCCTTGCCGCCGACCACGGAACCCGCGATGGCGGCGAGCACCATGGAAATGCTGACAGGCAGCTTGCAAAGGAAGCAGCCCAGCAGAAACACGCCTATCATCGCGAGGAAGGTAAGCAGTTCTGTCGTCATATATACCTCCAGTATTGCCTGCGGGAAGCGGCGCGGGGCCGCTTCCCGCACGATTTAGAAAGCGTTACTTGAACGCGGCGGGGAGCACGGTGGTGACGTCGCTGATGCTGGCGATGGTTTCCATGGGGATGCCCTTGCTGCTGCAAATGCCGGACATCAGGCCGTCCTCGTCGCCGGAGGCGACCACGATGGCATAGTCGCCCTGCTCGAAGATGGGCTTGATGAACTTGTCGGACAAATCGCCGCGTCGGGCGGCGCCGCCGGTGTGCATCACGATGATGGCGAGACCCTTGGCCTTCGCACCGGAGATCAGCTCGTTGACGCGGGCAAGCTCGCCGTCCGCGTCGATGCCGGCGGCGCCGAGGCCCTTGGACGAGCCGCCGACCACGACGATGAGCGTCTTGGCGTTTCCGAGATCGGCGGAGGTCGCGAGGTTGTTGAGCGTGAAGTCCATGCCCAGCTTGCCCATGACCGTGCCGATCATCTGATAGTCGGCGCTTTGCCCGCCGGAGGTGACGAGAGCGGGGAACTCGGCAAAGCCTGCGCCGAGCGCGCTCGACGCGCCGCCGCCGGACGCGCCGCCGCCGGAGGCGGAGGCGCTGTCGGAGGCGGTATGAGGAGGCGCGGGCGGATCTGTGGTCGTCGTTCCCTCCTCGGCGCACGCCGTGAGTGCGAATACCATGGCGAGCGCCGTCAGAAGGGCGAAGAGTTTCCTTTTCATGCGCTTTCTTTCCTTTCCGGTTTTGTCCGAAAAATTTGCGCGCGGCGATCGCTCTTAATACGCGAGCGCCTTGCCGTCGCGGCGCGGGTCGGCGCCGCCGCGCAGCGTGCCGTCGGGACGGATCTCGATGCCCTGAACACCGCCGAAGAAGAGGTTCCAGGAGCCCTTGTCCTCAACCTTGTGGCCGCGCGCCTCCAGATCGGCGACGGTCTCGGGCGTAACGGGCGTCACGCCGTCGGACTCATAGCAGAGAACTTCCTTGTGGTTGTCGAAAATGCGCGCGGTGTCGATGGCGTCCTGAACGTCCATGCCGTAGTCGATCATGCGCTCGACGATTTGGGTGATGGTCGGCCAAATGCGAAGGCCGCCGGGGGTGCCGATCGTCAGGAACGGCGTGCCGTCGGGATAGAGCACGATGGACGGGGACATGGAGCTGAGCGGACGCTTGCCGCCGGCAACGCAGTTGACGGACGTGGGATCGGACGAGAAGTCGTCCATCTCGTCGTTCATGATGAAGCCGTAGCCGGGGATGGCGACCTTGTTGCCGTAGAAGTCATTGATGGTCTGGGTGCAGGCAACCATGTTGCCCCACTGGTCGATCACGGAGAAGGACGTGGTGGAGCTGGACTCGTACGGAAGCGGGTTCTCCGCCTCATAAGAGCCGCTCTTCGCCATGTCGATCTTGTCCGCGAGCTTCTTGGCGTAGTCCTTGCTGGTCAGGCCCTTGAGCGGAACGTCCGTGAAGGCGGTGTCCGCCATGTACTTGGCACGGTCGGCAAACGCCATCTTGAACGCCTCGGAGAACAGGTGGATGTAGTCCGCGGAGTTGATGTCGTAGGACTTCATATCATAGTTTTCCAGAATGTTGAGCGCCTCGATAAGGTGCGTGCCGCCGGAGGAAGCCGGGGGCAGGGAGTAGATCGTGTAGTCACGATAGGTGGAGGTCACGGGCTCGCGCACCTCGACCTTGTAGTTCGCAAGGTCCTCGGTGGTCATCACGCCGCCGTACTTCTTGAGCGTGTCGGCGATCGCCTGCGCGACCTCGCCCTTGTAGAACGCGTCCGCGCCGCCGTCCGCGATCATCTGCAGGGTCTTCGCGAGATCCTTGTTCGTCCAAGTGGTGCCAACCTCCAAAGGCAGGCCAACCTCGTCGAGATAATAGCCCGCGACCTCGGGCATACGGGACGCCTCATAATACTCGTCCTCGGTGCATTGCTTCATCGTGACCGTGACGATGTAGCCGTTGTTCGCAAGGTCGATGGCGGGCTGCATGAGCTGCTGGCGCGTGAGCTTGCCGGAGCCGAAATGCTCGAAGGCGTACTCCATGCCGGCGACCTCGCCGGGCGTGCCCGCCGCCATGCCGCCGAGCTGGGAAAGGCTGGAGTATTCGCCGGTCAGCTCTTCACCGTCGGCCGTCACGAACATCTTGACGTTGCCATCGTCGTCCAGCCACATCTGCGGCGTGGCGTTCGCGGGCGCGATCTCGCGGTAGTCGATGACGCTGACCTTCTTGGTCGCCGCCTCATAGATGATCATGAAGCCGCCGCCGCCGAGACCGGAGGTGTACGGCTCGGCAACGCCGAGCGTGTAGGACGTGGCGATCGCCGCGTCAACGGCGTTGCCGCCCGCCTTGAGCACGTCGAGGCCGGCCTTGGACGCGTACCAGCTCGAACTGGCGACGGCGCCCTGCGTGCCGGTGGCGTCGCGGTCGGTGCGCTTGGTCTGGAGCTTTTCGTCATAGGGGAGCCAGACCTCGTCTTCGGGCTTCGCCGGTTCGGTGTCGGCGGGCTTGGCGGGCTCGGCGGGCTGCGCCGGTTGTGCGGGCTGCGCCGGCTGAGCGGGCTGCTGCGGCTGCGAGGGCTGACTCTGACCGCAGGCGATCAGGGAAAGCGACATGGCAAGCGCAAGGATCAGAGCAAGCCAATTCTTTTTCATCTTCATAGCAGATTCCTCCCTAAAATAAAAATACATCGTTACATCCCTGCCCCCGCACAAGCGGGGGCGGAGATGAAAACGGCTCAGAAGCCGACGGCCTTGCCATCCTGACGCGGGTCGGCCGTTCCGTAGAGCGTGCCGTCCGGCATAAACTGGATCGCCTGGACCGCGCCGGAGGCCGCGGTCTTGATCTCGCCGTGGCCCATCGCTTCAAGCGCCTTGACGGTCTCCTCGGTCACGGCGTAGTCCTCGTAGCCCTTGAGCGGGGTCTCATATTGGAGATTGTTCTTCGGACCGTTGTTCCAGATCTTGGGGATGCTGATAGCGTCGTGCAGCGGGATGCCGCTGTCGATCACGCGGGTGATGATCTGCGCGACGGAGGCGAAGATTCGCGCGCCGCCCGGCGTGCCGAGCACCATGAACGGCGAGCCGTCCTCGTTGAGGACGACGGTCGGGCTCATGGAGGAAAGCGGTTTCTTGCCGGGTTCGACCTTGTTGACGCTCTCGGGGTCGGTGGAGAAGTCGTCCATTTGGTTGTTCATCATGAAGCCCCAGCCGCCGACCATCACGCCGCTGCCGAAGTAGTAGTTGATGGTCTTGGTGATGGCGACGCAGTTGCCCTGCGCGTCGGCGACGGAGTAGTGCGTGGTGTCGGTGTGTTCAAAGAGGGTGGGATCGCCGAAGTCGACCGGCTCCTTCGCTTCCTTGAGGTCGATGAGCGCGGCGCGGGTCTTGGCGTACTCCTTGTTCGTCAGACCCTTGAGCGGAACATCGGCAAACGCGGTGTCCGCCATATACTTTGCGCGGTCGGCATACGAGAGCTTGAAGGTCTCGGCGAGCAGATGCACATACTCGGGCGAGTTGACCTTCATCGAAGCCACGTCGAAGTTCTCCAGAATGTTGAGGATCTCAATGAGGTGCGTGCCGCCGGAAGAAGGCGGGGGAGAGGAGATGATCTGGTAGCCGCGGTACGTGCCGGTGACCGGCTCGTGCACCATGACGTCGTAGTTTGCGAGGTCGTCGGTGGTCATCACGCCGCCGTACTTCTTGAGGGTGTCGACGACCGCCTGCGCGATTTCGCCCTTGTAGAAGCCGTCCCTGCCCTCGTCGGAGATCTTTTGCAGCGCCTTGGCGAGATCGGGGTTCGCGATCACGTCGCCCTCCTCGTAGGGAAGGCCCAGATCGTTCCAATAGACCGACTGCATCTCGGGGAACTCCACCGCTTTGTCATAGGCGTCGGAAATGGCGTTCGCGCAGTAGCGGGACACGGTGAAGCCCTCCGTCGCGATGCGGATGGCGGGCTCCATGACCTGTTGGCGCGTCAGCTTGCCGGAGCCGTAGTTTTCCAGCAGATACAGCATGCCGGCGACCTCGCCGGGCACGCCGGAGGCAAGACCGCCCTTGACGGTGTTGCCGTTGCTCTTGCCCTCGGCGTCCAGATAGAGCTCGAGCGTCGCCGCCTTGGGCGCGACCTCGCGGAAATCAATGAAGAAAGTCTGACCGTCGGCGGTGTGGATGGTGGCAAGGCCGCCGCCGCCGAGTCCGGAGGTAAACGGCTCGCAGACGCCCAGAGCGAAGCCCATGGCGACCGCCGCATCGACCGCGTTGCCGCCCTTTTGCATGATCTCCGCGCCGACCTGCGACACCTCGTACTTCGAGGCGGTCGCCATGGCGGTCTTGGCGGTGGCGTCGCGTCCGGTGGTGATGCGATTGCCGTCCGCGTCCACCGTCTCAAAGCCTTCCACCGAGTAGGCGGGGGTCAGCTCCTTTTCCTCGGGCTGCGCGGGCTGGGCCGGCTGCGCCGGCTGCGCGGGTTGCGCCGGCTGTGCGGGCTGAGCCGGCTGCTGGGGGTTCGAGGGGGTGTTCTGGCCGCAGGCGATGAGCGAGAGCGCCATCACGAGCGCCAAAAGCAGAGCAAGCGTCTTCTTCATGTTATTCCTCCCTTTTTTACAAATTGATGTGATAAAATCTGTGCGTTTCAAACAAAGATTTCACATCTTAACGCACAGATTTTATCACATCTACCGAGCGCTGTCTATTTTCTCGCATATTTATTTGCGCGGCGGGAAATCATTCCACCTTTCGATACGTCTGCTTGGGGCGGCCGACCTTGCCGTAGGTGCCGCGCACCTCCACGCGCCCTTCGTTGACGAGGTGCTGCAGATAGCGGAACACCGTCTGATACGCAAGCCCCGTGGCGTGCGCCACCTCGTCGGCGGTCAGCGCCTCCGCGCGCTGCGCAAGGCAATCCTCGATCAGCGCGAGGGTCGCGGGGCTCATGCCCTTGGAAAGACGCTCCTGCGGGCGGATTTCCTGCGGACGGCTCTCCAGCAGGCGCAGATGCAGTTTAATGCGGCTGATGATGTCGGGCGCCTTGATCGGCTTGAGCGCAAAATCACTCGCGCCCGCCTCCAAAAACGCGTCGGCGACCGCCTGGCTTTCCTCAATGGTGAAGACGATGATGGGAACCGCCGCATCCAGTCTGCGCAGCATCCGCACACCGTCCACACCGTTGACGCGCGGCATGTGGTAGTCGATCAGCACAAGGCTCGGACGATGTGCCTCGAACGCCGCGACGCCCTCCTCCACGCTGGGTGCGCCGACCGTCTCCCAACCCTGCAGCCGGAACAGCGCGCCGAGCGCGAAGCGGATCTCCTCGTCGTCGTCGATGCAAAGGATAGTGACGTCTCTGCTCATTCAAACTCTCCTCCCTGTCGCAGGGCAACGGTGATCTCGGTGCCTGCGCCCTCGGTCGATTTCATCTCGATCGTCCCGTCCATCCGCTCGACCACGTCGCGCACGAAGGCAAGGCCGATGCCGCTCGATTCTTCACCCGAGACGCCTCTGCGCCAGACGTCGCTTCTGCGTCCGGCGGGGATGCCGCGCCCGTTGTCGGACACGGTGAACAGCACCTTTACGCCGTCCGCGGTTTCGCGGCGCGACGCGCGCAGAAGGATTTCCGGCGTCCTGTCGGGCGGGATCGCCTTCGCTGCGTTTTGCAGCAGATTCACCAGCGCGCGGGAGAAGAAGATGCGGTTGACGGACACGGTCTCCTCCGGTGCGAGGTTTTCCGCGCGGACATAGGGCGCGTAGTCGGACACGGAGATCTGCGAAAGCACACTGTCGAGCACTGCCTGCGTGTCAACGGTCGAGCGCTTGTCCTCATAGAGAATTTCGGAGATCATGCCGCTCATCTGCTCGACCGCGCGCTCGATGCGGCGCAGGTACTCGCGGTCGCGGAACTCCGGCTCGGCGTCGTGCTCCATTTCTATGACGCCCACCATCGTTTGAATGGCGGTGAGCGGGGACTTGAGATCGTGGACCAGATATTGGATCTCCTCGTAGTTTCGCGTGCGCACCTCGTTGATGCGCTTTTGCACGCGCATCTCCTCGTTCTGCTCGCGCAGCAGGCTGAGCTGGCGCAGCGTGCTTTCTTCGCGCAGGAGCATCAGCACGATGAGCGCGAACACCAAAAAGAGGATCATGCCGAACAGACCCAGCGCGTTGAGCGGGCGTTCCGCCTCCAGCACGACCGCGGCAAGCTTGATGTCGCTCGAGGTCTCGCCGCGTCCTACCGGAAGCCTGCTCAGAACGGGCGCGATGTCCATGAACTGCAGCGGCGTGAGCACCAGCGCGATCATCAGCGCCTTTTTCGAAAGCGAAACGCGGTAGCCGAGCGCGCCGAAGACGATGGCGAACACCGCCACGCAGATCGCGGGGATGCCGAAGTCGTAGCGGATGCCGTGCAGCAGCTCGACGCAGCGATAGGTGAGCGGCAGAAGAAGGAAGATGAGCGCGGCGCTCAAAACGCCGCGATAGACCTTGAGCCGCTGCGAGCCGATCGACTCGCTGATGAAGAACGTACCGACATAGTGCGGGACGGAGCGCAGCGAGTTGAGCATCACGAGGCGGAACGCCGCGTCGAGCAGCTCCGCCTTGTCCCGCTGCGCGAGTGCGCGGGAGAGGTGCGCCGTAACGCCGAAGCTTTGCACGTTGAAAAGCACCGGCATGAAAAACGTGAGCAGCACAAGCGCGAAGCCCAGCACAAGCTCCCGCCGATCGACGCTCCACGCGCTTGCGCGCGGCGCCGCCTGTTCGTTTGGCATGCGTTTTCCCCCTTACCGAAGTCCGTAATGCCGCAACACGTAGTCCACGATCCCGAGCTGGCGCTTCACGCGCGTTTCCAGCTCCTCGCCGCGCCACGTTTCGACCGTGATGACGGGAATGCCCAGATTTTCGCTCACCGTGCGGTTGACGCTGCCCTCCGGCGGGGAGCCGAGCAGGGTCAACGGCACGTCGCCGAGCGTGCCCGCGGCGGAATCCTCCAAAAGCCCCCAGACGAGGTCGGAAACCGGCGCGACGTCCCACAAGATGATCGAATTGCTCAAATCGTCGCGCTCCGGCTGCGTCGCTCCGCGCGTTTCGTGCAGGTCGAGCACCAGCGCGGGACGCTTGTCCGCGACGTCCGCGTAGATCGACGCGGCGATCCGTTCGGCGTCCCAGCCGTCGGGATCGCCGGGGAAGTTGCGGTTGAGGTCGCGCTTCGAGCGCGTCTCGCGTTGGTCGTGCTCCGCGCCGTAGATGTTCGCGGGGCTTAAAACGTAGACCGTGCCCGCCTTGAGTTCCCAATCCTTGACGCGGTTCGCCGCCGTCCAGCCCGCCGTCTCGTCGCCGTGGACGCCGCCGATGATATACACTGCGGGGCCGTCCTCTTTTCCGCGCAGCACGCGCACCGTGTTCTCCCATTCCGTGCCCTGCGCGATTTTGTACTCCTCGGGCCGCGCGGCGCAGCCGGAGGCGAGCAGGCACAAGAGTGCAAAAAGGATTGCAAGTCGTTTCATGCGCCTGCCTCCTTCCGCCGCCCGACGCGCCCGAGAAGCAGCACCGCCGCCGCGCCGCCCACGCCGCCGACGGCCGTCTGCCACGGATAGCGGCGCGTATGGTAGATCGCGCTCTCGCCGGGAACGGGGGTCGTTTCGGGGTCGTAGGGAAGCCCATAATCCGCGGCGAGCTTTTTGACGTTGAGCAGATGCAGCACCGCAAGCCCGCGCGCGTTGTAAAGCTCCATCAGTCCGCTGCCCGCGTCGGTCCTTTTCACCGTGTAGGGGCGCACCAGACCGTAGGGAACGGTATCCTCGCCCTTTCCGATGGTCGTGAGGTTTCCGCCCACGCCGACAAAGCAGCGGATGGGGCCGTTTTCCTCATAGAGCTTCATGCGCGCGGCGATATTTTCCGCGTAGTCCTCATAATAGAGCATCGGCACGCCGCTCGCCTCCAGCCGTGCACGGATCTCCGATGCGAGCGCGACGTCCATGTCCAGACCGCAGTCCTTCCAGCCGCCCATCGAAAGCGCGGCGGGCGGCGCGGGGATCAGACCCTCCGAGGCGAGGCGCAGCGCCATGTCGGGAAAGGTCAGTTCCGGCTGATTCGCCCCGTAGGTGGACGCGCCGACGGAGGCGACGTACACGATGCGCACGTTCATCGCCGCGCAGGCGGAGAGCACCGCGAGGTTAAGCGCGGGAAACGAACCGGAAAAGCCGGCGCCCACCGTGTCGCCCGAGCGAATGCCCGCGTCGCGGAGCATCTGCGCCATGAGCGCCGCCATGTCGGAGCTTGCCGTGGTGCGCTTCGCTTCGAGCGCGCCGTTCGTGGTCGTGATAAACGTATACGGCTCGCCGATCATACCCGTTTGCAGCCGGTCGTCGGCGCTGACGGAAAGCCCCGCCTCCGCTTTGTATTCCTTTACTCTGTCCATGCACCGCTGCATGCGCTCCGCCGCGTCGAGCTTCACGGCGTAGTCCGGCGCTTTCGCGTTTCCCGCGCCGAGCAGCGACGCGGCGAGCGCGAGGACGAGCAGCAGCGTCGCCGCAACGAGATAAGGCGTGTCGAGTTTCTTCATCGCCGCCTCCTTCAGCCAAAGAGCGGATAGCCCGCCGCGGCGGCGATCAGCGCGGTCGCCGCCGTCGTCGCCGTCAGGCTCAAAAGCGTGTCGCGGACGCCCTGACGGTCGAACTCGTGGGCAATCAGCCCGGGGATCAGCACGCCGATCGCGTCGGCGACGCCGAACGCGGGGCCGACACGCCCCAGCAGCGCGCTGAACAAAAACGCAAGCAGAAGCGTTACGCCGAAGCGCCGCCGTCCGTAGAGGATCAGCAACTCGGAGAGCGCGCGGCAGGCGAGCGCCGCAGCCAGCGCGACCGCGAGCGTGGACGCGAGGCGCAGCGGCGTGTGGAGCGAGAGCGCCAGATAACCGGGTACGACCAGACCGGCGGAAAGTCCGGTCAGCTCCGAGAAAACAAGGCTCACGAGCACGCCGAGCATTACCACGCCGTCATACAAGCGCCTCTCCCTCCTCTCTTACGCGCGCCATGAGCGCGCGTCCCTCGTCCGCGATGTTGCCGACGGCAAAGAGCGCCTGCCCCTGCGTCAGCGAAGAAAAGTCCAGCGCGCCGGCGTTTTTGAGACGCACGATCTCCGCCTCCGGCAAGGCGCGCCGCAGCTTCGAACCCATATAGCTCTGTGCCGCGCCGAGCAGGAACACTTTGCGCGGCTTGAGGCGCAGGCACAGCGTCAGCATGTCCCGCGTGCGGCTGGGACGGTCGGCACGGTCGTTTACGAGCAGGAGCAGTTCCTTGTCCGCAAGCGCTTCGCGGCGGCGCAGTTCCTCCCACACCATGCAGACGGACTGCACGTCGTTGATCGAAAGCCCGTTGATAAAGAGCGCCCCGTTTTCCAAACGGTGCAGGCTCAGCGCGTAGGGGTCGCGGCGGAAACGGCGCATTCCGGAAAGCGCCGTCTCGCGCGCAACGCCCAGCTCCGCGCAGACCGCGAGCGCGAGCGCGACGTTTTCGGCGAAGTCGATCTCCTCCGGCTCCGAGCCGTCGGGCGCGACGGGGACGAAGCGGCTGCCGAGACGCTCCGCTTCGCGCCGCAGCATGTCCGCCTGCTCGCGCTCCGCCGTGAACAGTACGCCGCCCCTCGGCACGGTGTTTGCAAGCGACGCGGCGATCTGCGGGAGCGTTTCGCCCATTACGTCGGTGTGGTCGCGGCGTACGTTCGTGATAACGCCGATATCCGCACGCAGCATTTGGTGCTGCGCGGCATATTGCAGGTCGGGGCGCACCGCCATGCACTCGACCACCAGCACGTCTGCGTCCTCCGCGGCGGCACGACGCAGGATCGCGAGCTGCTCGCGGATGTTGACGCGTCCGCGGCGGCGGAGCGGTTCCTCGCGGTCCTGCGTGTCGATCGTCATCGGGTCGGTGCCGGTGGTCTTGCAGAACACGCGCAGCCCACCCGCGCGAAGCCCCGCGTCGATGAGCCGGCTTACGGAGGATTTTCCCCGCGTGCCGTTCACGTGTACCACGTGGGCGAGCTTTTTCCGCGCGCGCCGCGCTTCCGTGCTCTCCCATGCGAGATACGCGAGACAAAACGCGGCGAGCGCCGTCAGGACAAGCGTCATTCCCATGTTTTCCAAACGTCCGGCCGATAGCCCGTCGTCGCCTGCTTGCCGTTGCGCACCACGGGCGTTTTGATGAGTTGCTGGTTCTCGAACACCTTGTCGAGCTTCGCGTCGTTCGTGAGGTACTTCACGAGCGCCAGCGTCTGCGTGTCCTTCGCGTCGGGGTCAAGCAGGTTGTCGAGCCCCTTCACCGCCTGCACGACGCTTTGCAGCTCGCCGCGGCTCATGCCCTTTTCCCGCAGGTCGATCATCTGGTATTTGACGCGGCGCTCCTTGAAATAGCGCTCCGCCTTTTTGGTGTCAAAGCACTTCTTCGTGCCGAAGATCTGAATATTCACGCCGGTTTCCTCCCCAAGCTGCGCTTCCTCGCTGTGTGATTCGCGGTCATTATAGCACGAACCCGCGGCGGATGCAAAACAAACCGTCACCGTGGCTTTTTCCGGATAAAGAAAGGGCACGCGGAGAGCGTCCGCGCGCCTTTTGAGTACGTTACAGATAATAATCGACCGCCTTGCGGTTGGGTGCGAGGAACTTTTCCTTGCGCCCCGTGAACATATGCGCAAGCTCCGCGTAGATCGTTTCGTAGCGCACGATGCCGGTCTCCTTGAGAATTGCGCCGAGCATGACCATGTTCGCCGCGCGCTCGACGCCGAGCTGCTGCGCGACGTCGTTCGCGGGGACCTCGACGACCTTGATGTCGCCGCGCTTCGCCTTTTCGGGGATGAGCGAGCTGTTCATGAACAGCAGCCCGCCGGGCTTGACCATCGGCTCGAAGCGTGTGAGGCTCGGAAGGTTCATCACGACCAGCACGTCGCAGTCGTTGATGAGCGGGCAGCTGATGGGCCTATCGGACACCACGACCGTCGCGTTGGCGGTGCCGCCGCGCATTTCGGGGCCGTAGGAGGGGAGGTAGGTGACCTCGCCGCCCTCCTCCATCGCCGCCTTTGCGATGAGCTGGCCGATGGCAAGCGCGCCCTGTCCGCCGCTGCCGGCGAAAACGAGATTTTTGAGCATGTTCGCGCACCTCCTCAATAGCCTTCCGGACGCTTGAAGTTTCTGACCGGATAGTACGCCGCCATCTCGGTCTCGACCCATTTGAGCGCCTCGGCGGGCGGAAGTCCCCAGTTGGTGGGACAGGCGGAGAGAAACTCGACGAACGTAAAGCCGAGCTTTGCGTCCTGAATGTCGAGCGCGGTCATGATCGCCTTCTTCGCCTTGCGGACGTTCGCGGGATTGTTGAGCATCACGCGCTCGACGAACACGGCGCAGTCGATGGTGGCGAGCAGCTCGCACATGCGAAGCGGCATGCCCGCCTGCTCGACGGTGCGCCCGTTCACGGCGGTGGTCGCCTTCTGCCCGATGAGGGTGGTCGGCGCCATCTGTCCGCCGGTCATGCCGTAGATGGCGTTGTTGATG
>CAMVGI010000015.1 GCA_947166955.1 uncultured Clostridia bacterium
GTTATTCGGACGTTTTTTGACGGCGCGCTGCGCTATATCGCCACGATCCGGCTGACCGACTGGCTGGATATTGCGCTGATGGCGTATCTGCTGTACCGTGCCTTGAAGCTGGTCGCCGTTTCCCGCGCGGCGAATCTCGGCCGCGGCGTTCTGATTTTCTTGGGCGCGCTGCTGGCGTCGTACGTGCTTCAGCTCAACAGCATCAATTTCATTCTGCGCAATATCGTCACCACCGGCGTGATCGCGCTGATCGTGCTGTTCCAGCCGGAGCTGCGGCATTTGCTTGAGCAGGTCGGCTCAAGCAGACTCAGCACGTTCAACCCGTTCGCGCACGCGCAGCAAACGAGCATGCTTGAGACAACGATCCGCCAGACGGTGGACGCCTGCGCCGAGATGTCGGAGTCCCGCACGGGGCTTTTGATCGTCTTTGAGCGCGGCATGAAGCTGGACGACATCGTGCGCACCGGTACCGTCATCGACGCGCAGGTCTCCTGCCAGCTGCTCAAAAATATCTTCTTTGTCAAGGCGGCGCTGCATGACGGCGCGGTCATTATCCGCGAAGGGCGCCTGCTTGCGGCGGGCTGCATCCTGCCGAACTCGCACAACGTGAACATCAGCCGCGACCTCGGAACGCGCCACCGCGCCGGCATCGGCATGAGCGAGAACTCGGACGCCGTCGTCGTCATCGTTTCCGAGGAGACCGGCGCGATCTCCGTCGCCATTCGCGGCATGCTGAAGCGCCACCTGACGCCGCAGACGCTTGAGACGCTTTTGACCAACGAGTTGATGCCGGCGGCGGACGAGAAAACGGAGGCGCGGGAAAAGGCACGTTTCCGGATGCCGTGGCAGCACAAAGAGGAGAAGGAGGCGGGCGAGCATGCAGATGAGTAACGGACGCAAGGCGTTCTTTATCACCGCCTCGATCTTGATGTCGTTTATTCTCTGGTTCTATGTGAACAACAGTACGGATGTCGACGTGGCCATCAGCGGGATCCCAGTGGAATTCTTCAATGCCGAGTCCGCGCTTGCCAACAAGGGCTTCGTTCTCAACGGCGGAAACGACGCGACGGAGGATCTGGTGCTCAATATGCCGCGCAGTATGGTCTACGGCTTCGACACCTCCCGCGTGCGGCTGGTCGCCGACCTCAGCTCGGTCAATTCCACCGGAACGCAGACGATCACCTATTCGATCATCTATCCGCCGGACACCAACACGCGGCAGATCTCCGTGAAATCGCCGTCCGTGCGCAGCGTTTCCGTGCGCATCGGCGAGCTGTTCCGCCGCAACGACATCGAGATCCGCTGCAAGCTGGTCGGCAACGTGGCGGACGGCTATGTTGCGGGCACCGTGCAGATCCTGCCGGAGACACTGGAGATTTGGGGCCAGCAGAGCGATCTGATGAAGGTGAGCTACGCGCAGGTGACGCTGAATATCGAAAACGCGAGCTCCACCATCGTGGAGCTCCTGGAATACGAGCTTTACGACCACGACAACAAGCTGATCGAAAACCGCGGCATTCACAGCTCCAGCGATACCGTGCAGGTGACGATGCCGGTCATTTCGGCGACGGATATTCCGCTGAAGATCAACTTCATCGAAGAACCGGGCGTCCGCCTTAATAGCTTCGATTACTCGCTGGACGTCGAATCGGTCACGCTTTCGGGCGACGCGAACCTGATCGCCCAGACCAAGGAGATCGAGCTCGGCAGCATCCGCCTTTCCGATATCGGCGACGAGCAGACCTTTACCTATGGCATTCCGGTTCCGGATGGGCTTACCAACCTCAGCGGCGTTACCTCGGCGGTGTTGCATATTAAAAACCGCGACGTCGAAACACGCGACATGACCGTAACGAAGTTCGACTATGAGAACTTTGACGCGTCGGAGCGCGTCGTGGAGGTCGTTACGTCGTCCTTGAACGTGACGCTGCGCGGCCCGAAGGAAGTGCTTGAAAAAGTTACAAGCGGTGAATTGAAGGCGGTGGCGGATCTTTCGGACGTCAACGACGCGAGCGGCACCTATACCGTGCCCGCCGCGATCCACGTGGACGGCGATCTGGACATCGGAACGGCCCAAAGCTACCGGCTTACTGTGCGGATCAGCCGCGCTGAGCCGCCGGAACCTGAGCCGGAGGGTGACACGGAAGAACCGTCCGATACGCATCAGCCGGAGTCGCCGGCACAGGAGAAGGACAACCCATGACACAGATCGCAACCGTTGAAAAGACGCTTTCCGGCGGACGCGCGGAAATATCCGTGGCGCGGCAGTCCGCTTGCGCCCATGACTGCCATGAGTGCGCCGGCTGCGGCGGGACCGTTGCGCCGGTGCGCGCGGTCGTGGAGAACCCCGTCGGCGCAAAAACAGGGGACAAGGTGGTCGTGGAGAGCGAAACGAAGCAGGTATTCGGCGTGATCCTGCTGGTTTATATGGTGCCGGTGCTGCTGTTCTTCCTCGGCTACTTTGCGCTTCCGTTCCAAACGGACGGCGCGCGCGCCGCGGCCGCGATCTGCGCGTTTTTCCTCGGCATCGTGCCAGCCGTACTGTACGACCGGCGCGTCAGGCGCAGCGGCGGCATGCGCTTCACCATCGTGCGATTGTTCTGACGGCGGTGTTCGGCTATGTTCGTCCCGCTCCCACGCGCCTTTCCGACGCGGAGCAGGAGCGGTTCCACAGCGTTTACTGCGGGCTTTGCCACGCGCTCGGCAGACGATATGGCTTTGCGGCGCGGTTTTTGCTCAATTATGACTTTACGTTTCTTGCCATTCTGCTCCTGCGGGGCGAGGACCCGCCCTGCGAGCGCCGTCGATGCGCCGTGCATCCCTGCGTGGGCTGCGGCGCGGTACGGGCTGCGGCGCTTGACGCGGCGGCGGATCACAGCGTGATCCTCGCATGGTGGCAGATACAGGACCACATCGCGGACCACGCCTTCTTTTCGGGACTTAAGTACCGCCTCGCGGCGCTTTTTCTCGGCGGAGCCTATCGGAAAGCGCGCGCGGCACTGCCAACGTTCGACGAGTCGGTACGGCGGCATTTACGCGAGCTGGCCGAGCGCGAGCGCGAGCATTGCGCGTCGCTCGACGCGGCGGCGGAGCCGTTCGCAGCGCTGCTCGCGGAAATCGCGGAGCCGGAAAAGGACGAGACGCGCCGGCGCATCCTGCGCCAGATTTTCTACCATCTGGGCCGCTGGATCTATCTGATCGACGCGGCGGACGACTTCAAGAGCGACGCGCGGAGCGGAAACTACAATCCGCTGCGCTGGCGTTATGGCGTCGAGGGGGACGAGCTTCCGCAGGAGGCAAAGCTTGCGATCGGCGAAACGCTGGACGCGTCGATCCGCCAAATGTCAAGCGCATACGCGCTGCTGGACGGGGACGCATGGACGACAATCCTTGACAGCGTATTTTACGAAAGCCTTTACGGTATCGGAAAGGCCGTATTGGACGGTGTTTACCGCAAACCGCCGCGCAGGTGGAAATCTAAGACCTTGAGTGAGGACACGGTATGAGCGATCCCTACAAAGTCCTGAATATTGCGTCCACCGCGACCGACGACGAGGTCAAGCACGCCTATCGGGAGCTTGCGCGTAAATATCACCCCGACAACTACCAGAATAATCCGCTCGCGGATCTCGCACAGGAGAAAATGAAGGAGATCAACGAGGCGTACGAGCAGATCCAGCGCCAGCGAAAAAACGGCGCGGCGGCCGCCGCGCGGCAGAGCGGGGATTCCGGCTATTCGCGCCGCTACGGCGACGGAAGCGCCTCCGGCACGGGCGGGAGCGAGCTGCAGCAGGTGCGCCGTGCCATCAACAACAACGACATTTCGCTGGCGGAACGGCTGCTGGGCGCGTGTATGGATCACGGCGCGGAATGGAACTTCCTCATGGGCGTCGTTTGTTCGCGCCGCGGCTGGATGGACGACGCCAGGCGGTATCTTGAGATCGCCTGCCGCATGGACCCCTACAACGAGGAATACCGCAGCGCGCTCGGCGCGCTCGGCGGCAGAGGCTACCATCCGGTCGGCTATCGCGGCGCAGGGACCATGACCTTTGGAGAGAGCGACTGTATGCGGCTGTGCGCCGCGTGGTCGTGCTGTGTACTGAGCGGCGGAAGATGCTTCTTCTGCTGATGTTGAGATAAGGAGATGTCAGTTAACGATGATCAAGAGCATGACAGGCTACGGACGCGCGCGGCAGACGCTGAACGGACGCGACATTACGGTGGAGGTGCGCAGCGTCAACAACCGTTATCTGGACACGACGGTGAAGCTGCCGCGGGCGTATCTGTTTGCGGAGGACGCCATCAAGCAGCAGGTGCAAAAGGCGGTCTCGCGCGGCAAGGCGGACGTGTTCGTTACCATTGACTCCACAGGCGCGGACGAAGCGGTGGTCACGGTCAACGAAACGCTTGCCAAGGCGTACCTTGAGGCGCTGCGAAAGATCAATGTGATCGGCGTCGGCGCGCTCAAGGGAACCTATTCCGCGGTGGATATTGCCAGATTCCCCGATGTGGTGACCGTTACCAAGGCGGAAGAGGACCTCGAAAGCGTGCAGTCCGACATCTGCGCGGTGGCGGAGGAGGCGCTCAAGGCTTACAACGCCATGCGCGCGACGGAGGGCGAAAAGCTCGCCGCCGACATCGGTTCGCGTCTCGATACCATCGAGACGCTGACGGGCAAGGTCGAGGAGCGTTCGCCGGAGACGGTGAAGGAATACCGTGAAAAGCTGACCGCGCGGATGCAGGAGGTTTTGCAGAGCACGACCATCGACGAGACGCGTATTCTGACCGAGGCCGCGATCTACGCGGACAAGATCGCCGTCGACGAGGAGACCGTGCGCCTTCGCAGCCACGTTTCCCAGCTGCGTGCCATGATCGCTTCCGACGAGCCGATGGGCCGCAAGATGGACTTTCTCATTCAGGAGGTCAACCGCGAGAGCAACACGATCGGCTCCAAGTGCAACGACGTGGAGATCGCGCGCGTGGTGGTCGAGCTCAAGGCGGAGGTCGAAAAGATCCGCGAGCAGGTGCAGAACATCGAGTGAGCGGGAGAGAGTGGAAATGAAGCTCATCAACATCGGTTTCGGCAACATGGTGTCCGCGGAGCGGATGCTTGCCGTCGTTTCACCGGATTCCGCGCCGATCAAGCGCCTCATACAGGAATCGCGCGAGCGCGGTATGCTCATCGACGCGACCTACGGACGCAAAACGGCGGCGGTGTTCATCATGGACAGCGACCACGTCGTCTTATCGGCGATCCCCGCCGGAAAGATCGTGGAGCGTATGGGCGTCGAAGTGCTCGGCGGCCTGGACGAGTTCAAGGAGGATTAAGCGTATGGCACGAGGAAAGACTTTCATCATATCCGGTCCGTCCGGCGTCGGGAAGAGCACGGTGCTCAAGAGCCTTTTCGAAGGGCGCGACGACCTGTATTTTTCCGTTTCCGCCACGACGCGCGAGCCGCGCGAGGGCGAACAGGACGGGGTCCATTATCACTTCATCTCCGTCGATCGCTTTCAGGAGATGATCGAAGCGGACGCGTTTTTGGAGTACGCCGAGTATGTCGGCAACTTCTACGGCACGCCGAAGAAGTTCGTGGACAAGGCGATGGAGGCCGGTAAGGACGTCATCCTCGACATTGAGGTGCAGGGCGCGCTGCAGGTGTGCACCAAGCGTCCGGAGACGGTCCGCATCTTCATCGCGCCGCCGTCGTGGGAGGAGCTGGAGCGCCGGCTCAAGAGCCGCGGCACGGACAGCGACGAGAAGATCCAGAAGCGCCTCGTGCGCGCCAAGGCGGAGCTTCAGACCGCCGACGTTTACGATTACTTTGTTATCAACGATTCGGTCGAGCAGGCCGTTCGTGAGATAAACGCCATCATGCTCGCCGAGCACTGCAAGCCCGCCGAGCGGATGAAGATCCTGAGCGAATAAAGCAAACCCGATTATCAAGAAAGAAGGAAACCCATTATGATGCTCTATCCTGCCATGACCACGCTCAACAAGAACATTCCCAACCGCTATCTGCTGGTGAACGTCGTCGCGCGCCGCGCGCGCCAGATCGCCGAGGAAGCGGACGAGACGGGTGCGCATCTGACCGAGAAGCCGGTGACCTCCGCCATCAACGAGGTCGCGGAGGGCAAGATCGCGACCGGCGACGTGGATATCTCCATCAAGCGTTGACGGCTGAGCTTGCGAGCCTCGCGCTCTCAGGCGTCCCTTACGCCGCAGATCGCGCATACACCTACCTTGTGCCGGAGGAGCTATCCGGCAGCGTTCGGGCAGGAATGCGCGTTACCGTTCCGTTTGGCCGCGGCAACCGCCGCAGCGAAGCCTTTGTGCTGGAAACCCTGCGGGGCGAGGCGGAGAGCGGCTATAAGCCTGTCTTCGCCGTGCTCGACGACGAGCCGCTGCTGGACGAAGAGGGCCTGCGATTGATCCGCTGGATGAAGGCGCGGTACTTTTGCACCTATTACGACGCGATCAAGACCGTTCTGCCGTCCGGCGTATGGTTCCGCTATCGGGAGCTTTGGCGCGTCGCGGATGGGCTGGACGAGGAAACGGCGCTTGCCGCCGTTTCACCGGACAGCGTCGAGGCGCTTCTCCTTCGCGAGCTGTACGCGGTGAAGCGGGCCGAGACGGAGACGCTCGGCAGGATCGGCGGCGACGGGACGGAGAAGGCGCTCAAAACGCTGCGGTCAAAAGGGCTTGTCGAGGTCGAAAAGACCGCCGTGCAGACGGTCGGCGACAAAACGATGCGTGTGGTAAGCCTCGCCATGAGCCGCGAAGAGGCCATGGCGGAGGCGGAAAAGAAGAAAAACTCCGCGTCCGTGCGCTACGCGGTCGTGGAGCTTCTTTGCGCCGAGGGTACGTTGACCGCCTCCGACATCTATTACTATACCGGTGCGACGGCGGCGACGCTTAGAAGCTTGGAAAAGGCCGGCGTGATCAGCGTTTCGACCGAAGAGGTGCTGCGCGTTCCGAGTTATGCGCCGCAGCCTGACGCCGCGCCGATCGTTCTGAGCGACGAGCAGCGCGCGGCGTTCGAGGGCCTGAACGCGCTCGCGCGCTCCGGCGAGGCGAAGGCGGCGCTGCTGCACGGCGTAACGGCCAGCGGCAAAACGCAGGTTTATATCCGCCTCATACAAGAGGCGCTTGCGCGCGGGAAAACCGCGCTGTTGCTGGTGCCGGAAATCGCGCTCACGCCGCAGATGATGGCGAAGTTCACCGCATATTTCGGAGACGGCGTCGCCATGCTCCACAGCGCGCTGCGCCTTAGCGAGCGCTATGACCAATGGAAACGCATTCGCCGCGGCGAGGTAAAGGTCGTGCTCGGTACGCGCTCCGCGGTGTATGCGCCGCTCAGGGACGTCGGGCTCATCATCATGGATGAGGAACAGGAGTCCACCTACATTTCGGAAAACCCGCCTCGCTACCATACGCGCGACATCGCGCAGTTTCGCTGCGCGCAGCACGGCGCGCTGCTGCTGCTCGGCTCGGCGACGCCGACGGTCGAGACGGCGTACTACGCCAAAAGCGGACGTTATGAAGTGTTTTCACTTTACAAGCGTTACAATGAGCAGAGCCTTCCGAAAGTGCTTATCGCGGACATGCGCGAGGAACTTCGCGCGGGCAGCGAGAGCATACTCAGCGCCCCGCTGCGCGCGGAGCTTGCGGAAAACCTTGCGCGCGGCGAGCAGAGCATTCTGTTTCTCAACCGCCGCGGCAGCGCGCGGATGCTGCTTTGCGGCGAATGCGGCGCCGCGCCGGAGTGTCCGCGCTGCAGCGTGCCGCTGACGTATCACTCCGCCAACGGGCGGCTGATGTGCCACTACTGCGGCTTTTCGCGGCCCGCTCCGGATCGCTGCCCCGACTGCGGCGGCGCGATGCGCCCCGTCGGCGCGGGAACGCAGAGGGTCGAACAGGAGCTTCACGAAGCGTTTCCCGAAGCGGGCGTACTGCGCATGGACACGGATACGGTCGGCGCAAACCACGGGCACGAGAAGCTGCTCCGGCGCTTCGAGGAGGAAAAGGTGCCCATCCTGCTCGGTACGCAGATGGTCGCGAAGGGGCTGGATTTTGAAAACGTAACGCTCGTGGGCGTGCTTGCGGCGGACCTTTCCCTGTATGTGGACAACTACCACGCCGCGGAACGGACGTTCAGCCTGCTGGCGCAGGTGGTCGGGCGCGCGGGACGCGGCGCAAAGCAGGGACGGGCTGTGATCCAGACCTTTACGCCGGACAATGACGTGATCCGCGCCGCGGCGGCGCAGGATTACGAGGCGTTTTATGAAAGCGAGATCCGTATGCGGAAGCTGCGGCGCTATCCGCCGTTTGCCGACCTTTTCACGCTGACGGTGAGCGGCGTGGACGAAGGGCAGGTGTTGCGCGCCTCGATCGCGCTGCGCGACGCGCTGCGTCTTGCGTGCGAACGCAGGGAGGAACTCCGTGCACTGCAGCCTGAGGTCTTGGGCCCTGCAAGCGCGCCGGTCGCCAAGGTGAACAATCGGTATCGTTACCGCGTATATATTGCCGCGAAGAACGCGCCGGAGATCCGACGGCTCGTTTCCGAGTTTCTTCTTGCGTTCCACCGGCACAGGGAAAACCGCAGTCTCGACATTTTTGCCGACTGCAATGCTTTAGGATAGTATAGGATAGGAGAAAATGCTATGGCGATACGAAAGATCGTGGAACGGGGCGACCCCGTTCTGGAAAAAGCCTGCCGTCCGGTGACGAGCTTTGACGCGCGGCTGCACACGCTGCTTGACGACATGGCGGAAACGCTGGAGGAGGCGGGCGGCGTCGGACTTGCCGCGCCGCAGGTCGGCATTCTGCGCCGCGTTTGCATCGTGGAGGACAGCGAGGGTGAGATCATCGAACTTATCAACCCTGAGATCATCGCATCCGAGGGCGAGCAGACGGGGCTTGAGGGCTGCCTGAGCATTCCGGGCCGCTACGGCATCGTGACCCGTCCGTACAAGGTGCGCGTCCGCGCGCAGGACAGGGACGGCGCGGTTTTTGAGATCGAGGACGAGGAGTTGACCGCACGCTGCTTTTGCCATGAGATCGAGCATCTGGACGGGCATCTCTATACCGAGCGCTGCGACCATCTGCTCTCCGACGAGGAGCTGGAGCAGTATATCAAGGACCATCCCGAACAGTTTGAGGAAGAAGAATGAAGATCGCATTCATGGGCACGCCGGAGTTTGCCGTCGCGTCGCTGCGCCGTCTTTTGGAGGACGGGCACGAGATCGTCGGCGTTTTCACCCAGCCGGATAAGCCGGGGAACCGCAAAAAGATGACGGCGCCGCCCGTCAAGGAGTTTGCCCTTGCCAACGGCCTTTCCGTCTATCAGCCGGAGCGGATGCGCGGCGAGGAGCCGCTTGCGCTGCTGCGCTCGCTTGCGCCGGAGTTGACGGTGGTCGCCGCCTACGGGCAGATCCTGCCGCAGGAGATCCTCGACGTGCCGACGTTTGGAAGCGTCAACGTCCACGCGTCCGTGCTGCCGAAGTACCGCGGCGCGGCGCCGATCAACCGCGCGATCCTGAACGGCGAGAGCGAGACCGGCGTAACCATCATGTATATGGCGAAGAAGCTGGACGCCGGCGATATTATCAGCGTGCGCAAGACGCCCATCGCGCCGGACGAGGACGCCGAGTCGCTTTTTGCGCGGCTGGCCGAGCTCGGCGCGGCGCTTTTGTCCGAAACGATCCCGACGATCGCGGACGGAACCGCGGTGCGCACGCCGCAAAACGACGAGGACGCGACCTACGCGTCCATGCTTTCGCGCGATATGTCGCCGATCGACTGGAACCAAAGTGCCCAAACCGTCGTCAATCAGGTAAGAGCGCTTGTTCCGTGGCCCTGCGCGTCGATGACGCTGGAGGGAAAAACCGCGAAGATCTGGCGCGCGAAGGTAAGCGGCGCGACAAAGGACGCCGCCGGTACGCTGCGCGCTTCGAAACGGGGCATCGAGGCCGCCTGCGGCGACGGAAACAGCGTGCTGATCACTGAACTGCAAAGCGAGGGCGGCAAGCGTATGGCGGCCGGCGCGTGGCTCAACGGCAAGCGCTTCGCCGCCGGAACGGTGATCGTATGAACGCGAGGCAAAGCGCGCTGCGCGTGCTGAACGCCTGCCGCGTGAACGGTGCGTGGGCGGACGCGGCGCTGGACGCGGAGCTGAAACGCGAAGCGCCGGACGCGGCGGACGCAGCGCTTGCGAGCCGCATCGTTTACGGCGTGATGCAGCGGCGGATGCTGCTGGATTTGTATTTGGACGCGTACTGCGCCCAGCGGCTCGACCACCTGCAGCAGCCGCTGCCGGATATTTTGCGCATCGGCGCGTATCAGATCCTGTTTTTGGACAAGGTGCCGGACAGCGCGGCGGTGAACGAGTGCGTGGAGCTGGCCAAGGCGTCGAAGCGCGGCGCGGCGGCGGGGCTTGTCAACGCGGTTCTGCGAAAGCTTTCGCAGAACAAAACGCATCTGCCGCCGCTGCCAAAGGACGATACCGAACGGCTTTGCGTTGAAACGAGCCACCCGCTCTGGCTGACGGAGCGCATGTGCGCGCTGCTCGGCAGGGAGGGCGCGGAGGCGTTTTTGCGGAAGAACAACGAGGTCACGCCGGTCACGGCGCAGATAAATCCGCTCAAAACGACGCATGACGAACTCCTTTCGGAGCTTGCGAACGCGGGCGCGGAGGCGAAGCCGCATCGCTGGGTGCCGGATTGCGTCGAGATTTCCGGCGCGGGCGATTTGAGGACGCTGCCGGCGTTCTACCGCGGCGAATTTACCGTGCAGGACGCGGCGGCGCGATTGGTGTCGCTCGTCGCGGAGCTAAAGCCCGGGATGCGGGTGCTCGACGTCTGCGCCGCGCCGGGAGGCAAGTCGTTTTCCGCGGCGTTCGCCCTGCGAAACGAAGGGGAGATCGTCTCCTGCGACCTGCATGAGAACAAGCTCAAACGCATCCGAGACGGCGCGGA
The DNA here is from genome assembly GCA_947166955.1 of uncultured Clostridia bacterium. Next base: position 10,975 of record CAMVGI010000015.1, read on the forward strand.
GCGGCTGGGGATCGGCTGCATCCGAACGCAGTCCGCGGACGCGCGCGAGTTCCGCCCAGAATGGGAAAACGCCTTTGACGCGGTGCTGTGCGACGTGCCGTGTTCCGGTCTCGGAATCATCCGGAAAAAACCGGATATTCGCTACAAGAAACCCGACGAGCTTGCGGGGCTTCCCACAATCCAGCGCGCGATCCTTACGAACTGCGCGCGCTATGTGCGGCCCGGCGGCGTGCTGGTCTATTCGACCTGTACGGTGCTGCCGGAGGAGAACGAGGCGGTTACGGACGCGTTTCTCACCGAAAACGGTGCGTTTTCCTACGAGGCGTTCGAGCTGCCCGTCGGAACCGTTTCGGGACGCATTACGCTCTGGCCGCAGGCGCATGAAACAGACGGATTTTATATCGCAAAGTTGAGAAAAACGGCATGTTGACAGACATTAAGTGCATGACCCTCTCCGAGATCACGGATGCGCTGCGGGAGATGGGCGAGCCCGCGTTCCGCGGAAAACAGGTGTTTTCGTGGCTGCACCGCGGCGCAACGAGCTTTGACGCCATGAGCAATCTCTCCAAGGAACTGCGAGAGCGCCTTGCGGAGCGGTACTTCATTACCGTTCCGAAGGTTGCGCGCAAGCAGGTTTCCAAGCTCGACGGGACGATCAAGTACCTTTGGGAGCTTGGAGACGGAAACTGCATCGAGACCGTGCTCATGTCCTATCACCACGGAAATACGGTCTGCATCTCCTCGCAGGTCGGCTGCCGCATGGGCTGCAAGTTCTGCGCCTCAACGGTCGCTGGGCGCGTACGCGACCTGCGTCCGTCGGAAATGCTCGATCAGGTGCTCTTTACGCAACTCGACAGCGGAACGGAGATCTCGAACATCGTGCTTATGGGCATCGGCGAGCCGATGGACAATCTGGATACGGTGCTGCGGTTTCTGGAGCTGGTCAACGCGCCGGACGGGCTGAACATCGGAATGCGGCACATTTCGCTTTCCACCTGCGGCGTGGTGCCGGGCATCGACCGCCTCGCGGAGCTTGGATTGCAGCTGACGCTGTCGGTTTCGCTGCACGCGCCGGACAGCGAGACGCGCTCGCGCATCATGCCGGTCAACAACGCCTATGACGTGGAGGAGCTGTTTGCCGCCTGCCACCGGTATTTCCGCAAGACCGGACGGCGCATCTCGTTTGAGTACGCGATGATCGACGGCGTGAACGACAGCGACGCGCAGGCGGACCTTTTGGCA
>CAMVGI010000016.1 GCA_947166955.1 uncultured Clostridia bacterium
TCTTCTCCGCGACGCTGCACCTGATGCTCGCCGTGGTGACGCGCTACGCCGTGGGGCTTGTCTACGACGCGGGCGTCGAGCCGGAGGAGGAGCTTCTTGCCATGAAGGAAATGCTGCTCGCGCGGTACACGGTTACGAAATAAACCATGCTTGACATAGTGGAGGTACACACCATGAACACCAAAAAGCCCTTATCCATCCTGCTGACCCTCGCCCTCGTTCTCGGCCTTTTGCCGTGGACGGTCATGCCCGCGCGGGCGGTGAAGTACGGCGTTTCCTACATTGATGCCAATGGCCGCGCTCAGACAGAAGACAACGTTGAAGTGGTCGTTGAAAGCATGGGCACTGACAACGCTTTTATATCAGACAGCGGCTGGCTCTACGTCGAGGACGATGTTTCGCTCAACAACGGCGCGTCCAACAATGGTGGCGTAGCGATGAACCTCATCCTTGGCGACGACAAAACGCTGACTCTTAGCGCAAGTTTGAGATTTATCAACGCTTCGCTGACCATCTACGGGCAAAGCGGCGGCACGGGCAAACTTACTATCAGTGGATCAACTGCCAATAATCCAATGCTCGCCCTTGGAAGCAATACCCTCACGATAAACGGCGGTACTGTCGAGGCCACGAATAATGCCCAAAATTATGGTGTTTACGCTTTTGGCAATACGAGCCTCGTGATGAACGGCGGAAGCGCAAGTTTTACAGCGAGTATGGGGACGGCGGTCTATGGCAATGTTACCCTGAACGGCGGCAAGTTCTATGCAAATGGTCGGAAAGGCGCTGTCACTGGAACTGTAAGAATCAAAGATGGTCTCATTTACAAGGACGATAGCAATCCTGTCAATTACTATGTCGGCACGCTGACCACTGAACAGAAAACGGCAATCAACGGTAAGACGCTGACCCCTGCGCCTAACGCGCATAACGTGACTGTCACCGATGGCGTCACAAATGGAACGGTGACGGTTGACAAAGCGGCCGCAGAGAGCGGCGACACCGTTACGCTGACCGCGACGCCGGACAGTGGCTTTGCATTGGGGACGGTGACGGTCACGGGTACAAGCGGGACTGTTTCGACCAGCGGCACGGGCAATACGCGCACGTTTACCATGCCCGACGAGGACGTCACGGTCAGCGCGACGTTCACGCAGCCCGTCGCGCAGGTCGGCGAAGTGAAGTACTACGACGTGCAGGAAGCAATCAACGCGGCGAATGGCGGCACTGTTACGCTGCTTGCCGACGTGACGCTCGACGCCGCGCTGACGGTTCCGGCGGGCCGGGCCGGCACGCTCGCCCTCAAGGGCCACACCATTGACCGCGGCCTCGCGGACAGCGGCGCCGTGCCGGACGGCTACGTCATCAGGATCGAAGAAGGGTCGACGCTGACGCTCACCGACAACGGCACGGGCGGCAAGCTTACCGGCGGCAACGACAGCAGCGGCTGCGGCGGCGTGTGGGTCTACGAGTATGGCGAGTTCAATATGACCGGCGGTGAAATCTCCGGCAACATCGCGGCACAGTTTGGCGGCGGTGTGATGAACGGTGGCACATTCACCATGACCGACGGCAAAATCTCCGACAACATCGCATACATCGGCGGCGGTTTGTATAACAACGGCACATTCACCATGACCGGCGGCGAAATCTCCGACAACACCGCGAGCGTCGGTGGCGGCGGTGTGGTTATGCGAGGCACGTCTTCCATCAGCGGTAAGCCCGTGATCAAGGGCAACAAAGTGGGCGGCGCGGAAAACAACGTCGATTTAAGGATTAACCAAAGTAACACAGTCACCGTCACCGGCGCGCTGACGGACGGCGCGAGCATCTATGTCAACGTGGACGCGAACAAGACCGTCGCGCAGAAAGGCGATCCCCGCACCGCCGCTCTCAGCGAAGACGAGCTGGCGTATTTCCACAGCGACGACGCGGCTCTCATCCCCATGCTCGACGGCGGCGTCGTCAAGCTTGCCTCCGCGTGGGGCGTGCTGCAAGCGGCGCTCGACGCCGGCGGCACGGTCACGCTCGACCACGACTATACGGCGGGCGAGAACGACGGCGCGCTGGTGATCCCGGAGAACACCGACGTTACGCTCGACCTCAACGGCCACGTCATTGACCGCGGCCTCGCGGGCCAGTCGGCGACAGATAGCGGCAGCGTCATCGAGGTGTACGGCAGCCTGACGCTGACCGACGGCAGCGAGGACAAGACCGGCACGATCACCGGCGGCAATGTAAACAACTTTAGCGGCGGCGTGTACGTCAACGCCGGCACGTTTACCATGCAGGGCGGCACGATCACCGGTAACCAGGGCGGCGCCGGCGGCGTGTACGTCGCCGGAGACGTCGACGGAGACCCCTTCAAAAGCGGCAAGTTCAACATGACCGGCGGCACGATCACCGGCAACAACGCGACCGGCTTTGGCGGCGGCGTGTGCGTCAGCGAGGGCTGCACGTTCAACGTCAGCGGCAGTCCTGTGATCAGCGGCAACTGGACCGAGGGCAGCGAGGGCAGAGAGGCGGACGACGTCCACCTTAGTGCCACCAATACCAGCCGTACCTATATCACCGTCACCGGCGCGCTGACAAGCGGCGCGAGCATCTATGTCAACGGGAATGCGGAAGCGGGCAGAGCTTTCGCACGGGCGGACAACTACACCATCAGGGAAACCGACGCGGCATGCTTCCACAGCGATGTGGGCGACAGCCTCGCCGCTATGCTCGAAGACAACGAGGTCATGTTCAAGAAGTCGCTGACGGAAGGCATGATCGGAGCGATCGCCGAGCAGACCTACACGGGCAGCGCCATCACGCCCGCTGTTACGGTCGAGGACAACAGCAATGCGCTGACGCTGGGCGAGGACTACACCGTCAGCTACAGCAACAACGTGAACGCGGCGGAAAGCACGGCGGCAAGCGCGCCGACCGTCACCGTCACGGGCAAGGGCGGCTACACGGGCACGGCGAGCAAGACGTTCACCATCAACAAGAAGCCCGTCACCGTCTCCGGCATCACGGCGGAGGACAGGGTCTACGACGGCACGACGGCCGCGACGCTTGTCACGACGGCCGCGACCTTTGGCGGCATCTGCGAGGGCGACACGCTGGCCGTAACCGCCACGGGCGCGTTCGCGAACGCGAACGCAGGCGAGAACAAGACCGTCAACATCAGCAACATCACGCTCGGCGGCGCGAGCGCCGCGAACTATGTGCTGGCGACCGACGGGCAGCAGGAAAGCGCGACCGCGAGCATCACGGGCATTCAGGTCTATATCGACGGCGTTGCGGCGAGCGACAAGACCTACGACGGCACGGACGCTGCGACCGTCACCGGCACGGCGGCGCTCAAGAAGGCGAGCAACAACGAGGCCGTGACCGGCCTGACCGTCTCCGACATCACCGCCAAGTTTGCGGACAAGAACGTCGGCACGGGCAAGACCGTCACCATCACGGGCGGTACGCTCAGCGACACGACGAACTATACGCTGGTAACGAGCGCGACGACCGGCCTCACGGCGAATATCACGGCAAAGCCCGTTACCATCACGGGGCTTTCCGCCGAGAACAAGGTCTACAACGGCAAGGCGACCGCGACGGTCACCGGCACGGCGGTCATCAGCGGCCTTGTGAGCGGCGACACGGTGACGGTTACGGCGGGCAGCGCGGCGTTTGCGGACAAGAACGCGGGCGACGGCAAGACGGTCACGTTCACCGGCTATGCGCTCGACGGCGCGGACAAGGGCAACTATGCGCTCTCCGCGCAGCCCGCGAGCACCACGGCGAACATCACCAAGGCGAACGCGACCTGCACCAAGGCGCCCACGGCGATCGACGATCTCGCCTACACCGGCGAGGCGCAGGCGCTTGTCAAGGCGGGCAGCGCCGCGGGCGGAGTGATGCAGTACAGTCTGGACGGCAATACCTATGGTACGGGCATTCCCGAAGGAACTGACGCAAAGAGCTACACGGTCTATTACAAGGTCGTCGGCGACGAAAACCACAACAACGTCGCGCCCGCGAGCATTGCCGTGAGCATCGCCAAGGCGGATCAAACGGCTCCGGCGCTGACCAGCCCCGTTACCATCACAGCTCCGGCGACGACCGCCGAAATCACGGGCGTTACGACCGCGATGGAGTACAGCACCGACAACAAAACGTGGACGGCTTGCGACGCTCCGTTCAGCGTCGGCAAGGGCGTGTACTATATCCGCTTGAAAGAGAAAGACAACTACAACGCAAGCCCCGCGGCGACCGTCATTGTCAAGGGCGCGGACGAGCACGCGCTCACGGTCACGGGCGGCACGGGCAGCGGCGGCTATAAAGCGGGCGCTTCGGTTTCCGTCAGCGCGACCGTGCCCGCGGGCGAGCGGTTCAAGAACTGGACGGCGACTCCCAACAACGCGCTGACCGACGAGCAAAAGGCGTCGGCGTCCGTGACCTTCACCATGCCGGACGACGACGTGACGCTGTCGGCAGACTTTGAGGATAAGCCGCTGGAGAGCGTTTCCCTGCCCGCGACGCTGTCGCTCCGGGTGGGCGCGACGCAGGCGCTGACGCCGACCTTCACGCCCTCCGACTGCAAATACAAGGCGGTCACATGGGAGAGCGGCAACACGTCCGTCGTCACGGTGGACGAGAACGGCAAGCTCACGGCGGTCGCCGTCGGCGGTCCGGTGAATCACGGTCACCTCCACGGCGGACAGCAGCAAGACCGCGGTCTGCGCCGTGACGGTCACGAGCGCGTCCTCGGGCGGCGGCTCGTCGTCGAGCAGCAGCGACGATTCCCCGTCCACGCCGTCCACGACGACCACGACGAACAACGCGGACGGCAGCACCACCAAGACCACGACGAACACGGACGGCAGCAAGACCGCTGTGACGACAACGGCGGACGGATGCTCCGCCACGTTCAAGACTGACAAGAGCGGAAGCACCGTGAGCGTTGCATTCAGCGTCTCACAAAAAGCGGCGGAGGAGACGCAGAGAACCGGCGCGCCGATACAGCTCCCCGCGGAGATCGCGCCCGTCATGCCGCAGAACGCGGCGACCGCCGCGGTCGTTGCGATCACGGTGCCGAACGCTCTCATCGGCGGCGGCGCCGCGCGGGTCGAGATCGAGGTCACAAGAAGCGGCCCCGGCGTCATTGCGATGCTGCGCGGCGCGAACGGCGGGCTCACTCCGGTCAAGGAGTGCTATGAGGGCAGCGTCATCCTGCCTGTGACGGAGTCCTGTGAGATCGTGATCGTGGACAACACCAAGACGTTTAGCGACGTGAAGGCGAACGACTGGTTCTATGACAATGTCACGTTCGTCACCGCCCGCGAGATCTTCAATGGCACGGGCGACGGGCTGTTCACGCCGAACGCCTCCATGACGCGCGGAATGTTGGCGCAGGCGCTCTATAACTTCGACCGCAGCGCCGCGCCGAACGACAGCTACGCCTTTGCGGACGCGCGCGGCAAGTGGTACGCCGGCGCGGCGAGCTGGGCGGCGTCCGTGGGCGTCGTCACCGGCACGGACGAGGGCTTCGAGGGCGAGGCCAACGTCACCCGCGAGGCGGTTGCGACGATGCTCTACCGCTACGCGAAGGCGCAGGGCTACGATGTTGCCGCGCGCGCCGATCTGAGCGCGTTTGCAGACGCGGCGAGCGTGTCCGACTGGGCGCTGGAAGCGATGCAGTGGGCGGTCGGCACGGGCCTCGTCAACGGTATGGACGGCTTTCTCGCCCCGCAAGCTCCCGCCACGCGCGCGCAGCTTGCGGCGATCATCGAGCGGTTCGTCGAGAACGTGGCAAACTGAAGCCAGAGCAAAAATCTCCCAACTGCAGACAAAGAGAACCCGTCGGAGCCGGTGCGCATGATACGCACCGGCTCCGACGCCGTTATTTCTTCCCATACTTATCCCGTAGGCTGCGGTGCTCGCCCTGAGCTTCCCGCGCCTGCTTGGCGGCGGTCGTGATCTCCCACGACGCATCCTCCGCGGACAGATCGAGCGTCATCGTCCCGCGATAGCAAGTCGAATCGGCTTGTATGATGGCAAAACCAGCGAAGGCAGTTGTTCGGGAATTCCGAACAACTGCCTTCGTCTCAATCCGCAAAATCTGCGCCGCCATAGTCAAAGAAAAGTCAAACCCATACGCAACTGGGGTACAATTTGAACCCCAGTTGCCTTGTCAAGTAAATCTCTGTTTTACTTGACACATGCTTGGAAGAAAATAACAGTTGACACTCTGGCTTGTGCTACATATAATGAAGGTGGGATTTCCCACGTACCCACAACCCGCCAGAAAGTGAGGCTGAAAATATGGAATCCGTATCGAGAACGTATGATGCAAAGGTAGACTCGAAAAAGCGCATCACGCTAAGGAGTGCACGCTTCGAGTATTACAATGTCAAGGAGTATCAGGACGGACGCATTCTGTTGGAACCGCGGGAGCTCGCCGTGCCGTTCAGCGTTTCCGAGAACACACTTGCGATGATGGATGCCGCAATGAAAAACATGAAAAACGGTGAAGTCTCCGCGCCGGTTGATCTTTCTGAGTTCTGAGGTCTGATATGGCGTTCAACATCAGAATGGGTGTTCCCGAAATGGCGGAGTTCTGGAACAGCCTGACAGAGAAAAACAGAAACGGCACCGCCAGCAAAGACGAGCAGATAACCTACAAAAAAGTCGGCAAAGCCTTGAAGTTGATTGCGGAAAATCCGCGCCATCCGGGGCTGCAAACACACGAAATCTCTGCGCTGACAAGACGCTATGATGGCATCAAAGTGTGGCAGTCTTATTTGGAAAACCACACTCCGCAGGCAGGCCGCATCTTTTGGGTATATGGCCCTGGCCAAAATGATATTACAATTATCGGCGTGGAGCCGCACCCAAACGACAAAGGAAACGCATATAAGAAAATTACGCTCTCTGATATGAAGAGTGAATAGATTAGCCTCAAATCAGTTATGACCACTCGATATTCGAGTGAGTTTCATCACACAGTCAACCAAGCGCTCACGCTTCCAGCAGCTCAATTGCCGCCTTGTATTTTTCAAGGCGGCTTTTCGCTTTTTCATCCATTTCGTCCAATCGGCTCAAATCACTGTTGTGCCGAAGGTCTGCCAGTTTGACAGCTCGGGCGATTGGATTGTTCTTGAGTTTTGCAACATATTCAAGATAGGGAACACCCTTCTTGTGCGTCAAGAGGGCAAGCGCGTCAGTAACTGTATCGTCAAAGCCCATGCGCGTCAAGTCATCCAGCGTGTAATCTGTATCCTCAACGACGTCATGAAGCAATGCAACTATGGTCGTGGCTTCATCGGACATCTGCTCGGCAACGTGAATTGGATGAAATACATAGGGGATTCCGCTCTTGTCAACCTGTCCTTGATGTGCTTCGTAGCACAGTTTCATAGCCTGTTTCGTTTTAGCAGTATAAATCATGAGCGCGCCATCCCTTTCAGCTTTTCTTCCTTTATGCGCAAATAAGGCTCAACAACTTCGTTAAACATTTTTCCGCCAAGGTCTGTCTCACCTTTTTAGTGATTCTCTTCTTAATATCCGGAGCGTGCAAAGTCTCACAAAACCCGCGCCTTCCATTCCTCTTCCTTGAACCCCACCAGCACGAAGCCGTCGCCCACGAGAAGCGGGCGCTTGACGAGCATCCCGTCGGAGGCAAGCAGCTTGAACTGCTCCGCCTCGCTCATGGTCGGGAGCTTGTCCTTGAGGTGCAGTTCCTGGTATTGAAGCCCGCTGGTGTTGAAGAACTTCTTGAGCGGCAGGCCGCTTTGCTTGTGCCACGCCTTCAGTTCGGCAAGCGTGGGCCTCTCGTCCTTGATGTGACGCTCGTCATAGGCGACGCCGTTCGCGTCCAGCCACTTCTTTGCCTTCTGGCAGGTCGTGCATTTCGGATAGCAGATGAATTGCATGATCTTGTCCTCCCTCTTATTCCAGATGCTGGCGGCTGCCGAAGCCGTCCTTCTTCAAATCGGAGTCCAGATAGTCAAAGCTCTTCGGCACGATCTTAATGAGGTTCATGGGTTTCGGGAGCTTTCGGATGGCGTCTGCCGGGATCTTCTTGTGGTCAAGCAGCTTCTGATACTCCTTGCTGAACGGCTCGACCATCTCCGCCGTTCCGGTGATCTGCAGGCTTTTGAGCTGCCCGAAACCGCCGTATGGCTCGAAGACGGCAAAGCCGACGTGCTTGTTGTCCTTGAGGCATTTGAACTTCAACCCGCCCTCAGAGAACAGATAGAGGCAGCCGTCCACATAGTTGTACTCGATGGGCGTGCAGCGCACGAGGTCGGCGCCCGCCGTCGCCAGCGCGCCCGTGTTGTGCGCGCGGAGGAATGCGTCGATCTTCTCCCGCAGCGCGGCGGGCTCCAGATGGACGGCGTCCTTGTCCTTTTCGAGCCAATGGTTTGCTGCCTCGTCGTAATCCATTTCCCACGAATCGCTCATGCTTTGTTCCCTCCAAACGCGAAATCATTCTCATCTGGCTTTTGCGGATTTCTTTTCCGGAAGTTCAGCATACATGCCATCCAGAAGTTCCGAAATCAGAGCCTTGTCATCAAAACGATCGAATACATGCATCAGTGTCTTTGAGCCTTCATACGGATAACGCAGTTCGGAATCTGCAAGCAGCCTGTCCGACGTCGGCGTTCTCTTCAAAAACACTTCATTCCCGCAAATGTCGCCGATCAGCTTACCGTTAAAATATACCAGGTATCCGCCCATCATGGGTTTAATGACAATACCGCCGGCTTCGGAAAAAGCCTCACGAACATATTCGTTAAAATCATTCACTATGATCACCTCCTACAACCTGGAATTGTTGCTAAAAACAGGCATTCTGTTTCATCTATCTCTGAAATGAAGAAAAGATAGTATTCCGATGGGAAGAAAATACACGCACCACGCTACAAGAGCGAGCCTTCCGCCGAGACCGTCTCCGCCGGACGACATCTTTGAGAACATTCCCGTCATTGGCATAAACGTGCAGCTGAAGTAGAACAATCCATGTATCATCATAAATGCTTTGAGACACTTGTCAGCTTTGTTCTTTGCTTTCATCGAAAGCCCTGTGAAGAAGGTCGAAAGCGCCATGATGCCGTAGCCGAGCAGGTCGTAGTTGAAGATAAGCCCGCACTTGCCCATCTCTAACAACTTTGCCGCCTGTTCGGTCAGCTGTTCGTTTTTTACCGTGGTCAGCTGTGTAAAGTAGACCAACATAATAAACACACAGTACACCGCTGCAAGAACCATACCGATATTTGCAGCAACTTTGCGGTCGTGTTCGCATTCATTGTGAAGGCCTGCCGTCATCATAATAAATCCGAGCGGCAGGATAAGGCACACAAAGAAACTACCCATAGAATAGTTGATTATCAGAAACAGTGCAAACAGAAAAACTGTCGCCGTTACGATCGCTGAGCCTGCTTTGGGTATCGTTTTGTTCAGATCCATTTACTCTTTCTCCTCGAAATACCGATTTGCGTTTTTCTTACAGGTATATCCTGCTACTTGACGTATTTCCCGAAATCGGCATACAAGTCATTCGCGAACTTTTTCAGGATCGTCTGGTCGATCTCGTTTTGGAATTGCAGCCTTTGTGTAAAGCCGAACCGATTTCCGTTGTCAAGGAAGCCGCTGACTCGGATATGTCCGACTTTATCCGCGGAAAACTCGATATAGCATTCGTCGATATACGGCACGGTCAGTCGGACGGAACCGCTCAAGCGCTCATAAAGCCCGCTGAGCTGCATTGCAAATTCCGCAAGGTCGCGGACATCGATGTCCAGCAGCGTCTTCGCGGAAAAATCATAGCTTGACACGTCAATCATCAAGCTGGTGTTGACGACCTCCCGGAGATCCTCTCTATGGACGATCGGCTTCAGCCTCAGCATGAATTCGTCTGTTTCGATTTTGTACATGATACCACTCCCACAAATCCGTTTTTTCAAACACGCAAGCACACAAAGGAGCAATCATCATTTGTTCTTCCGCACCGGCAGGATCTCCAGCCAATACCCGTCCGGGTCCTGAATGAAGTAGATGCCCATGGCGGGATTTTCAAAGCAGATGCAGCCCATCGACTCATGCAACGCGTGCGCCGCGTCGAAGTCATCCGTGCGGAACGCGAGGTGGAACTCCTCCTCGCCGAGGTCGTATTTCTGCGGATGATCCCGAAGCCAGGTCAGCTCCAGTTCGAAATCCGCCTCCTCGTTTGCGAGGAAGCAAATGATGTGCGCGCTGTCCGGCGCTTCCTTGCGGCGCACCTCGTGGAGACCGAGCGCCTTTTCGTAAAATGCCAGCGACCTGTCCAGATCGGTCACGTTGAAGTTTTCGTGGATCATTTTGAACTTCATCGTCGCACGCTCCTTTTCGCTCACTTTTTGACGCCCGGGGCTTCCGTGATCCGGGGTGTGATCTTGCGTTCGGGATCGTAGGGCAGGCTGTTCAGCACACAGTCGTAGAGGATGTTGATCACCTCGAGCTCCTGCCTGCCGTCAAACTCTGCAAGCGGGAAGTCCGCCCCGAAAATCTCTTTGTACTGCAAAAGCAATAATTCCAGCATAGTTCCTCCCAATTCGTTCTTTCTCCGTGCCTTTCAGCGTGCGTAGCTGCTGACCGTGCGCAAGTGCAACAGATCGTAGGTGCGTATGTACGGGCGGACACTCGCGCCACCGTCCAGATAGTGCAGCATAATCTCCGCGCAGGCGCGGCTGTCGCTTCCGGCGTGGTGGTGCTCCAGTTCCACGCCGAGGTGATCGCAGATCGTGTTCAGCTTGTGGTTCGGCAGCTCGGGCAGCAATCGCCGCCCCATCTGGCAGGTGCAGGCGTAATGCGCGGCGGGCTTCCAAAGGATACCGTAATCCAGCAGACACTTGGCGAGCACCGACATGTCGAACGGCGCGTTGTGCGCGATCAGCAGCCCGCTGCTCATCACCAGCTCCAGTTCCCGCCACAGCTCCGGGAAAGTTGGCGCGTCCGCCACCGATTCCGGCGTGACGCCGGTGAGGTCGATGTTGAACCAATCGAAGTGCGTCTCGGGATTCACGAGCGAGTAGAACTCATCGACGATCGCACCGTCCTCAATGACGCTCACGCCGATGGCGCTCATGCGGTTGTTGGCATAGTTCGGCGTTTCCACGTCGAAGGCAATGTATCTCTCTGACATAGCTTGTTCCTGTTTTATAAAAAACTGCCGGTCACGCTCTCCGGATTCGCCGCAATCTCCCGCGGCGTTCCCGCCGCAACGACTCTGCCGCCGTGTACGCCGCCGCCCGGCCCCATGTCAATGAGGTAATCCGCGTTCCGTATCACGTCCAGATCGTGCTCAATCACGATAACGGTCGCCCCGTTGTCGATCAGGCGCTGGAATACCTGCAGCAGCGTTTCCACATCCAGCGGGTGCAATCCGATGGTCGGCTCGTCGAACACGAAGATCGTGTCGGACTGGCCCTTCCCCATCTCGCTGGCGAGCTTCAAGCGCTGCGCTTCGCCGCCGGACAGGCTCGGCGTTTCTTCGCCCAGCGTGAGGTACCCCAGCCCCAGCTCGTGCAGCACCCGGAGCCTGCGCTCCACCAGCGGAAGATCCGCGCAGGCGTTCAGCGCCTCGTCCACGCTCATGTCCATCAGTTCCGGGAGCGTATATCCGGTTTCCGCTTTCTTTGGGATTCTGCGGATCAGGCTTGCCTCTTTTGCGTAGCGGGAACCGCCGCAATCCGGGCAGGGAATATCCACGTCGGGCAGGAATTGCACGTCCAGACTGATGGTCCCCGTACCGTCGCAGGTCGGGCAGCGGAGCTTTCCGGTGTTGTAGGAGAAGTCGCCCGCCTTGTATCCCTTCGCCTTGGCGTCGGCGCTTCGCGCGTACACCTTGCGCAGTTCATCGTGAATGTCCGCGTACGTGGCGACGGTGGAGCGGACGTTGATGCCGATGGGCGTGGCGTCGATCAGTTTGACCTGCCGAATCCCGTCCGCGGAGACGGACTTCACATGCGCCGGCGGCTTCTCGCCTTTGATTTCCGCCGAAAGCGCGGGGATCAGGCTCTCCAGGATCATGGTGGTTTTTCCCGAGCCGGAAACCCCCGTGACCGCGATCAGGCGTCCCTTTGGGAAGTCAACTTCCAGCGGCTGTACGGTGTGAATTTCCGAGGTGGATAAATGGATCGTGCCGAGGGAGAACAGCTCCTCGGGCTGCACGCCGTGTCCC
>CAMVGI010000017.1 GCA_947166955.1 uncultured Clostridia bacterium
GTACGCGAGCGCGAGCGGCGCTCCGCCGAGCGCCATATAGAAAAGCGGCGCGATCACGCCGTCGGACGCGTTCTCCGCCACGGTCTCCACCGCCGCCTTGGCGACGCCTTCCGCGTCAAGGCGCTCCACGTCGCGTCCCACGATGCGCGCAACCGCCTCTCGCGCGGCGGCGAGATCGTCCGAACGCAGCGCGTCGCAGACCCGTCGGCTCTCCGCGGCAAGTCCGCGCGCCGCGAGCGCCTGCGCGCACCAGAACGCCCGCAGCGCAAACTCTGCCGCGGGATGGACGCGCCGCGCAAGGCGGCATGCGCCCCACGCAAGCGCGAAGGTAAGAACCGGCAGCGTCGCGGCAAGCAGCGCGCCGCCCCACAGCTCGCCCTTCGGCGTTTTGGGAAGCCGCGCGCGCGCAAAGCGCTCAAATCCCGCGATATACTTTCCCATGAGCACGACCGGATGCGGCAGCCACGCGGGGTCGCCGAACATGAGGTCGAGCGCGAAGCCCGCGAGCATCGCGTACAGCGTCAGCACGTTTCGCCGCCTCTCGTATAGCGCACGGCGGCGACGCGGCGTATCTTGCGCTCCCGTTCCCACAGCGCCGCGTCGTACTCAAACACGAATCCGCCGCCGTTCACGGGCTGGAAATCGTAATAGCCGCAGCCCGGCTCGGAAAGGCGCTCCATCACGGCGCGCTGGGTGCCGCCGTGCGAAACGATGACGAGCCGCTCCGCGCCCTCCGCCGCGGCGCGCTCCACCAGCATGGCGACCGCGTCGCAGGTGCGCGCGCAGAATTCCGCGCGCGTCTCGCCGTTCGGGCAGCGTCCGAGGCAGCCGCCGTCCACCCACGCGCGATAGGCGGCGTCGTTCTCCATCTCCTTCGCGCTGCGTCCGTCGAAGTCGCCGAAGTCCATCTCGATGAGGTCCTCCACGACCTCCTGCCGCGCGTCCGGAAACAGGATGCGCGCCGTTTCCCGCGCGCGCGAAAGCGGCGAAACGTACACCTTCTCCGGCGAAAAGTCCGCCCTGCAAAGCTCCGCCGCGCCCGCCTCGGACAGCGGCACGTCGCGCTGTCCCTGATAGCGGCGGCGGTCGTTGTCCGCCGTGCGCCCGTGGCGCAAAAGCCAAATCTTCATTTTTCTTCCCCCCTGATGACCGTCGGTATCCCGCAGAATACGCGCACGACCGTATCCGCGCGCGCCGCGAGCAGACACGAAAGCCGCCCCGCGCGTTCGCGGTTTGCGCGCTCCGCCGCGTCGAGCGGCACCACGCCGCCGCCGACCTCGGTCATGATCACCGCATCGTATTCCGCCAGTTCGTCCGCAAGCGTCTCCAGGTCCCCGCGCTGCGCCGCAAGTTCCTGCGCGTCGCACACGCAGCGCGTTTCCAGCGCCGCCTCGTCGCAGCCGAGCAGCCGCATCGCCGCGGCGCGCTTTCCGCTGAAAAGCGGCCCCGTGATCAAGACCATAACACCCTCTCCACATACGGCAGCGCGGTAAACGCCGCCAGCAGCCAAAATTCTTCCTTCACCAGAAACCAGCCCGCGAGGTCGCCCGATACGCCGCCGAATCTCGTGCGCGCCGTGCGCGCGCAGCGCAGCGCGGCAAGCAGCGACACGCAAAGCGCGACGGCGAGCGCGCGCCATCCGCCCGAGAGAAACAGCCCCGCGAGGCAAAGCGCCGCCTCCGCCGCGAGGATCGCCGACACGCGCTTTTTGTCCGCGGCGTCCGCAAACATCCGCGCAAGGCTCGAACCCTCCGCGATCGGAAGCGCCGTCAGCGCAAGTCCCGAGAGCGTCCGCGACAGCACGAAGCCCAGCCCCGCGCTCCAAAGCGCCGCCTCCGTCGGCTCAAACGCGCAGCACAGCGCGAAGTACGCGACAAAGTACACGCAAAGCCGGATCACCGCGAACGCGCCGCAATGCGCGTCGCGCAAAATCCCCCGCATCCGCTCGGGCGAGGCATGGCTCGCGAGCGCGTCGGAGGTGTCGGCATAGCCGTCGAGGTGGATGCCGCCCGTCACGAGCGCGGGCAAAACGCACAGCGCCGCGCCGCGCACAAGCGGCGGCAGCGCGAGATACGCCGAAAGCGCGCACGCGCCCCCCCACGCAAGGGCGAGCGCCGCGCCGACGAGCGGGAACGCGGCGAGCGCGTAGCGCATATTTTTTTCGTTCCATTCGATGCGCGGCGTCGGCAGCGCCGAGTACATCCCGAACGCCACCGCGACCGTTTCCAGAACCCACATCAGCGCGGCTCCTCCCCCTTATAGTATACCGCCACGCCGCACACGACCTCGCATACGGCGTCGGAAAGCGCGGCGAGCCGCCGGTTGACCTCGCCGAGAACGCGCAGATACCGCAGCGTGTCGCCCGCGTAATCCGTACCGCCCGCGCCGCACTCGTTCGATACGAGCACCAGCGCGGAGCAGCGCGCTTTCAGCTTCTCCACGGCTTGCACGATCGCGTCCGCCGCGTCGTCGTGCGCGCCGGAGGGGTCGAACATCTCGTTCGCGCAGAGGTTGCCGACGTCTTCGACGAGCACGGCGGCATGCTCCGGCACGTCCGCTTCCGCGAGCGCTGTGAAGCGTTCGAGCGTTTCAAACCCGCGATGCGCGCGCTGCACGCGGTGCTTTTCGATGCGCGCGGCGGCCTCCGCGCCAAAGGGGCGCATCGTCGCCAGATAGACGCGCGGCGCGTCCTGCGCGAGCGCGCACAGCAGCTCCTCGGCGTACGCGCTCTTGCCGCTGCCCGCGCCGCCGACCACGAGCGCCGTCATGCGCCGCCTCCCTGCGGCGTATACGGTTCGATGCCGCCCTCGGCGAACGTGTACGCCCCGCGGTAGACCGCGAGCGCCATGTCCAGAAGCGGCATCGCCGCCACCGCGCCCGTGCCCTCGCCGAGGCGCATCTCCGCCGTAATGAGCGGCTTTTTGCCGAGCGCGTCGAGCATGAGTCTTCCCGCGCGCTCCGCGCTGACGTGGCTCGCAAGCATCGCGCCGCGCGCGAGCGGACACAGCCGTGCCGCGACGAGCGCCGCGACCGAACTGGGAAACCCGTCGATCAGCACCGGCACGCGGTATGCCGCACCGCCGAGGAACACGCCGCACATGCCCGCGAGGTCGAACCCGCCGAGTTTCGCGAGCACATCCAGCGCGTCGTTTTTATCGGGCGCGTTGACCGCGACGCCGCGCCGGATCGCGTCGAGTTTGCGTGCAAGCCCTTCGTCCGAAAGCCCCGCGCCGCGCCCCGTCACTTCCTCCGCGTCAAGGCCGAGCAGCACGGAAGCGATTGCCGAGGCGGTCGTCGTGTTGCCGATGCCCATTTCGCCCGCGGCGAGCAGCCGCGTTCCGCGCTCCTTTTCCGCGCGCACAAGCTCCGCGCCCGTGAGGATCGCCTGCTCCGCCTGCGCACGGGTCATCGCGGGGCCTTTCGTAAAGTCCGCCGTGCCGTTGCCGACGCGCCGGTCGAGCACGCCCGCGCATCCGGCGAAATCCTTCATACCCATGTCCACGGGCACGACGCGGCAATCCGCCGTCTCCGCCATGCGGCACACCGACGTGCGCCCCAGGGCAAGCTGGCGCGCGACGACGGCGGTCACTTCGCTCCCCGTCTGCGTCACGCCCTGCGCCGTCACGCCGTTATCCGCGCACAGCACCAGCGCCGCGCGCGGGGAAAGCGCAAGCTCCGCGCTCCCCGTCAGCGCCGCGGCGTCGCAAAGCGCCGCCTCCAAAAGCCCAAGGCTCCCGAGCGGCTTGGCGCAGTCGTCCCAGCGCTTCTGCGCCCGCGCGCGCGCCGTCTCGTCCGGCGGCCCGATCGCCGCGATCAGTTTCTCAAGCTCCGTCATTTCTTTCCATACGCCTCCGCCGCCGCGACGAAACGCTCCGCGAGCGCGGGAGACCCTTCCATGTAAAGATGCGGGAACGCGGCGTAGAGCGTATCGCTCGCGAAGCCCTCGCGCCATGCCTTGCCCGTCACGGGCTTGACGAGCGAAAATGCCGCGCCGTTTTCCGTCGAATCCCATCGATGGAACTCGTGTACGGGCACTTCCTCGCCCGCGCGAAAAAGCAGGCTGTCCGCCTCCGCGCGCAGCGCCGCGTAGCCGAAGCGCACGAGCTTCCCCGCCTCCGCGCTTTCGCCGGGCAGTACGCCGACCATCGGAAACCGCTCCCCCTCCGGCGAGGCAAGCGCCGCGCCGAGGTACAAAAACCCGCCGCATTCCGCCACCGTCGGCATCCCGCCGCGCACCGCCTCCGCCACCGCGCGGCGCATGGACGCGTTTTCCGCAAGCGTTGCGGCGTACAATTCGGGATATCCGCCCGTGAGGTACAATCCGCCGGCGCCCTCCGGCAGCGACGCGTCGCGCAGGGGACTGAAAAACGTGATCTCCGCGCCGCTGCGCTCCAAAATTTGCAGCGTTTCCGCGTAGGCAAAGCAGAACGCCTCGTCCCGCGCGACCGCGATGCGGCAGCGCGGCGCGGCCGACTTTTTCGCCGCCGCTTCGTCCACGGCAGGTTCGTTAAAACGGCCCTCCGGCGCGTCGGCGGAAAACACCGCGAGCAGCCGCTCCATATCGACGTTTTCCTCCAACGCGTCCGCGAGCGCGTCGAGGCGCGCGCTCAGGTCTTCGACCTCCCGCGCGGTCAGAAGCCCCAGATGGCGGCTTTCCACGCGCGCGGCATCGAGGCGCGGAAGGCATCCGAGCACGGGGATGCCCGTTTCCTTTTCAAGCACCGGCGCAAGCGTATCGCACAGCGCGCGCCGGCACTCGTTCAGGATGACGCCCGCGACGCGTTTCGGCGCGCGGAAGTCCCGCAGGCCGTTGATCTGCGCCGCAAGCGTCAAACTCGCGCCGCGCGCGGGCAGCACGAGCAGGACGGGAAGGTCCAATTCGTCCGCGATTCGCCACGTGCTCGCCGCGTCCGTCACGCCGCCGAGGCCGTCGTAAAGCCCCATCACGCCCTCGACCACCGCCGCGCCGCGGCCGCGGCACGCGCGGGCATAAAGCGCGCGCATCCGCTCCGGCCGGCAGAGGAACAAATCGAGGTTGTGGCTCTCCACGCCGAGTACGGCGCGGTGGAACATCGGGTCGATGTAATCCGGCCCGCACTTGAACGCGCAGGGGTCGAGACTGCGCCGCGAAAACGCGCGCAGCAGCGCGCAGGAGACCATCGTTTTTCCGCTGCCCGACGCGGGCGCGGCGACGACGAGCTGTATCATTTTACCTCCTCCCGCCGTGCCGAAACGAGGAACACCGGATTGTTCGCGAGCAGCAGACGGAGCCTTTCGCCCGCCTTCGCGCGGCTCACGGAAAGCTGCGTGACCTCCGCCGCAAGCCCGTGCGCGTCGAAGGCGTCGAGCGCCGCGGACAGCGTTTCAAGCGCGATGGCGGACACGCACAGCCGCGCGTCCGGATTCTTTTCGAGCGCGGCGTCCACGATCTCCCGAAGCGCGCCCTCGCTCCCGCCGACGAACACCGCGTCGGGCGCGGGCAGCGCGCGCAGCGCCTCCGGCGCTTTTCCGCGCACGAGCGTCAGGTTCCACGCGCAAAAGCGTGCGCGGTTTTCTTCGATCAGCGCGCAGGCCTCGTCCTTGTACTCCACGGCGTACGCGCGCGCGCGCCGCGCGGCGAGCGCAAACTCGACGGAAACGCTGCCCGTGCCCGCGCCGACGTCCCAAACGGTATCGTCCGGCCGCACGCCGAGCTTGGCAAGGATCGCGGCGCGCACCTCCTGCTTCGTCATCGGCACGCTTCCGCGGACGAATTCCCCGTCGGGAATGCCGCCCGTACGCTCGCGCGGCGAGGGCGCGGCGTCGATCAGCAGCACCGAAAGCGGCGCGAACTCTTTCTCCGCGCACTCTTCCGCCGTCATCGAAACCACGCGCTCGTCCGGATACGACAGGTTTTCCCCCACCGTCACGCGCAGCGCGCCCAGCCCCGCGTCCGCAAGCGCGCGGCAGATCGAGGCGGGCGTATTTTCGCCGCCGGTGAGGAAAAACGTTCTCTTTCCCTCCGTCACCGCCGCGACGGCGTCGCACTTCGCGCCGTGCGCGGAGCAGAGCGACCAATCCTGCCACGGTGCGCCGAGGCGCGCGGCAAGCGTCTGCATGCTCGACACGCCAGGCAGCACGCGATGCGGTATCCCCGCCTCCCTCAGCAGCGGAACGAGCCGCCGCGCGCCGGAGAAAAAGCCCGTGTCGCCGCTGAACACGCCGCACGCGCGTTCCGCGTTCCGCTCCCGCAGCAGCGCGAGGATCTCGTCCGCGCGCACCGCCGCGACGCGCGTTTGGTTTTCCGCGTCCGGCAGGCTTTCGAGCAGACGCTGCGCGCCAATTACGGTCTCCGCCCGCTCCAAAGCCTCCCGCGCCTCCGCGGTCAGCGTCTCCGCCGCGCCGCCGAGTCCGATCAGCGTTACGAACATAAGCCCATCGCCTCGCATTCTCTCAGGATGTCCTCAAAGCTGCCGCCGCGGTCCTCGGGACGGCGCAGGACGATCAGCGCCGCGCCCGTCTCGCGCGCCGCCGCCGCTTTTTCGGGGAAGCCGCCCGCCGCGCCGCCGTCCTTCGTTACGACGTACGCGATCTTATACTGCCGGATGATCGCCGCGTTCAGCTCGCGCGAAAACGGCCCCTGCATGGCGAGAATATTGCGGTGGGGAATACCCGCCGCCTCGCAGGCGGAAAGCCCCTCGTGCGAGGGCAGCACGCGCGCGTAGAGCCGTTCTTTGTCGAGCGCGGCGAACGCCGCAAGCTCCTTCGCCCCCGTCGTGAGCAGGACGTTGCCCGTTTTGTCCGCGAGATACGCCGCCGCCTCCGCCGCGTCCGCGACCGCGACGGCGCCCGCCGTTTCGCTCGCGCCGCGCAGCAGTCGGCGATAGGGAACGCCGGAGGTCTCGCACGCGGCGCGGATGTTCTCCGTCGCCTCCGCGGCATAGGGGTGCGTCGCGTCCACGCACAGCGCAAAACCGCGCGCGAGCGCCGCCATCTCCGCCGCGCTCCTGCGTCCCGTCAGCACCGTGACGCCCGCCGTTTCGCCCTGTTCCTCCGCGCCGTATTCCGTCGCGACGCAGACCGTCACCTCCGCGCCCTTCGATGCGAGCGCGCGCGAAAGCTCGCGCCCCTCCGTCGTGCCGCCGAACACCAGAATTTTCATGTCCGATACCCCCGCGGCGTGACCATGTATTCCCCGACCTTCCGCGTCGCGGACGAACCGACGAACACGGTCGTGAACATATCGGCCTTCGTATCGCGCAGCTCCGCGAGCGTCATAAGCCGCGCCTCCTGCCCGTCGCGCCCGATGTTCCGGACCAGTCCGCAGACGGTCTCGCCGCCGCGCGTTTCGAGCAGAACGTCGCACGCCTTTTGCAGATAATCCGCGCGCTTTTGCGACGAGGGATTGTAGAGCGCGACGGCGA
The DNA here is from genome assembly GCA_947166955.1 of uncultured Clostridia bacterium. The sequence goes on from CAMVGI010000017.1 coordinate 7,404, forward strand.
AATCCCCCGCCGCGGCGCAGCGCAGCCGCTTTTCGATGACTTCCCACGGCGTGAGCAGGTCGGAGAGCGAAATGACGCAGAAATCGTGCCCCAGCGGCGCGCCGAGCACCGCCGCGCCCGAAAGCGCCGCCGTCACGCCCGCGACGACCGTGACCTCCGCGCCCGCGTACTCTCCCAGCAGCTCCAGCACGGGGCTTGCCATGCCGTACACGCCCGCGTCGCCGCTGCGAACGAGCGCGACGGTCTTCCCGCTTTGCGCCAGCTCCAGCGCCTTGCGGCAGCGCTCCGTCTCACGCTTCATGGGCGTCGAGAACGTTTCCTTTTGCGGATAGAGCGGCGCGAGCAATTCGAGATACGCCGCGTAGCCGCACAAAACATCCGCCGCGTCCAGCGCCGCGCGCGCCGCCGCGGTCATGCCCGACGCGTCCCCCGGCCCGATGCCGACGACGTACAGCTTACCCATTGCGCCATCTCCAATCCAAACGAATATTGCTCCGCGCGAGGGCAAAGGTCACGCCCTCCCCCGCGTGCTTTTTCACAAGAAGCACTCCGCCCGACGCCTTTACCGCCGCACGCTCGCAGACGTTGTCCACGCCCGTCGTCCGCGCGACGAAATCGGAGGCGGAAAAATCTCCGTCGACCGCCGCCAGCTCCTCCGCCGTGTAAAACGAAAGCTGCCAGCCGTGCGCGGCGCAGAACGACTCAAGTCCCTCCTCGCCGCGCTTCAGGTCGATGGTCGCGGCGGCGGAGACCGCCTTCGGCCGCACGAGCGTCTCCGCGCAAAGCGCCGCGAAGCGCGCTTCGAGCGTCTCGCGCGCCGTGCCGCGCCTGCACCCGACGCCGAGCGTCAGCGCGCGCGGGATCAGCGTCAGCGCGTCGTGCGCGTACACGTCCGCCCACGCGTCCGCGTCGTCCGCGTCCGTCGGAAAAACGCCCTCCGGCGCTTCGCCGTCGACGGGAAACGTCGAGCGCACGGCAATTTGTTCTCCCGCGAGCAGCTTCGCCGATACGCGCTTGATTTTCTTCGCGTCGTCGACCGCCATGCCCTGCACGCGCGCCCACTCGTCGATTGCGAACGCGCCGCGGACGTCCGTCGCGGTGGTGACGACCGCCGTCGCGCCGCAAACGCGCGCGACCTCCCGCGCCAGCTCGTTCGCGCCGCCGAGATGCCCCGACACGAGCGGCACGGCAAAGCGGCCGCACTCGTCCACCGCGACCACGGCGGGGTCGCTCGCCTTACTTTCAAGATACGGCGCGACCGCGCGCACCGCGATGCCCGCCGCGCCGACGAATACGAGCGCGCGCGACGCGCCGAACCGCTCCGCCGTCCATGCGCGCAGCGAAACGCCGTCGCGCGTGCAGCACACCGTGCCGCCGAGCGCGGCGCAAAGCGTTTCCGCGAGCGCGCGGCCCTTCTCCGTGAACGCGAGGTATGCGATGCCGCCGTTTTTCATGTGGTTCCCTTTCGATACTCCGTCGTGAACGACGGGTCGTAGAGCCTGCTCTTTTCGTACGGCGCGTCCAGAAAGGCGCCGACGAGCACGAGCGTGGTCTTGCGGACGCCTGCCGCCGCGCCCGACGCCGCGAGCGTCCCCACCGTACACTTCACGGTCTTCTCATCCGGCCACGTCGCCTTATAGACGAGCGCCGCGGGCGTTTCCGGCGCGTAGCCGCCCGCGAGCAGCTCGCTTTGCACCTTGTCCAGCATTCCCGCGGAGAGAAAGACTGCCATCGACGCGCCGTGGCGCGACAGCGCGCGCAGCGCCTCGCCCTCCGGCACGTCCGTGCGCCCCGCGAGACGCGTAACGATCAGGCTTTGGCTCACGCCGGGGAGCGTGAACTCCGCGTCCAGCGCCGCCGCCGCGCCGAACAGGCTGCTCACGCCCGGGATCACGTCGAATTCGATCCCCTTTTCCCGCAGCGCGTCGAACTGCTCGCGCACCGCGCCGTAGAGCGACGGGTCGCCCGTGTGCAGGCGCACCGTCGTCTTATGCTCCGTCTCGGCGCGCTCCATGACCGCGAGCACCTCCGAAAGCGTCATTTCGGCGCTGTTATGGATCTTGCAGCCCGCCTTGCAGCGCTCCAGCAGCGCGGGATTGACGAGGCTGCCCGCGTAAATGACGACGTCCGCCGCCGCGAGCAGCTTCGCGCCGCGCAGCGTGATGAGGTCGGGAGCGCCCGGCCCCGCGCCGACAAAATGCACCATGCTTTACTCCTTATCCGCCGCGGCGTTCCATGCCGCGAGCAAGCGTTTCCCCGTTTCCGTTTCGCCGAGGCCGCCGTATTCGTTGGAGAATACCGCCGCGCCGACGATGAATTTTCCCGCCGCGCGGCGATCCAAATGCTCCTGTATCGCCGCGAGCAGGCTTTCCAGCACCGCGCCGCGCAGTCCCGCCGCGTCCAAAACCGCAAGGCAGGCGTCCGTCGTCGCCGCGTCCATCAGCGCGCGGCACAGCGCCGTATCCGCGCCGCACAGCGCCGCGTGCGCCGTCATAAGCTCCGCGCGGCAGTCCGCGTATCTGGAGTGCGTGTTCATTACGCCGCCCGCGAGCTTGACGAGCTTGCCGATATGCCCGACGAACAGGACTTCCGCAAAGCCCTCCGCCGCCGCGGCGTCGAGCGCGTCGCCGATGTAGTTCGAGCACTTGACGAGCGGTACGCCGAGCGCGTCCCAGCCCGTTTCGCGCAGATAGTCCGCGCCGTAGTTGCCCGGCGTGAGCAGGAGCCGCTTTTCGCCCTGCGCCGCCGCCTGACGGATCTCGACGCCGATGGTTTCCACGAGCGCGCGCTCGCTCATCGGCTCGACAACGCCGGACGTACCGAGGATGGAGATCCCCCCCTCGACGCCGAGGCGCGGGTTGAACGTGCGCTTGGCAAGTTCCGCGCCGTCCGGAACGGAGATGACGACGGAAAGCCCGCCGCCGTAGCCCGTTTCCGCGCAGACCTCCTCCACGGCGGATAAGATCATGCGCCGCGGCACGGAGTTGATCGCCGCCGCGCCGACGCTCTGGTCGAGGCCCGCCTTTGTGACGCGCCCCACGCCCTCGCCTTACGCCGCGCGGCGTCTTTCGCACCGTCGCGGCGACAAGGCAGCCGTCCGTCACGTCGGGGTCGTCGCCCGCGTCCTTGCGCACGGCGCAGCGCGCCGTCTCGCCGTCCGAGACGCACTCCTCCGGCGATACCTCGACCGTCCAGCCCTTGGGCGTCACGAGGCGCAGGACTTCCGCCGCCTCGCCCGCGAGCAGCAAGCGCGCCGCCCCCGCCGCGGCAAGCGCCGCGCAGGTGCCCGTCGTATAGCCGCAGCGCAGCTTTTGACTGCCGCTGCGAACGTAATGCTCAAACGCCATCGTGTTCCCTCTTTGTCAGCGCGGCGATCTCCGGCCAACGCGCGAGCACCTTTTCATAGTTCGCGCGCCGATGCGGAAAGTCGCAGTCCACGCAGCTTTTGACGCCCTTTTCCGTGTAGCGGAAGTTCCCGCCGCATCTCTCGCCGAGCGCGTAGAGCGGGCAGTAGCAGAACAGGCAGTTGAAATCCTCCGTTTCGCCCCTGTGGCAGGGAAAGCTCCCGCACGCGCGGTTCTGGAAGAAGCTCCCGTCCGCCGCGACGCCGAAAAACGCGCCGTAGCTGCCTTTTTCCATGCCGTACAGTTCCTCGATATAGGCGGGGGACAATATCTCCTCCGGTTTTCCGACGCGGTCGACCGCGCCCGCGCGCACGCACAGCACCGCGTCCGCGACGCGCTGCGCGCAGTCAAGCTCGTGCAGGCTCATCACCACGGCGATGTCTCTCTCTCGCGCGAGCGTTTTGAGCGACGTCAGGAATTCGACCTTATAGCGCACGTCGAGAAACGACGTCGGCTCGTCGAGCACGAGCGCCTCCGGTTCCTGACAGATCGCGCGGGCGAGCATCACGCGCTGGCGCTGCCCGTCGCTCACGCGCGCAAAGTCCTCCTCCGCCAGATCGGCGACCCGCAGCAGCGCCATCGCCTCCGCGACGACCTCGCGGTCGTGCGCCGAGAGCACGCCGAGCCGCCCCGTATAGGGATAGCGTCCCGTCGCCGCCACGTCCGCGCAGGTCATTCGCTCCGCGCGCACGCGCTCCGTCGTCAGGATGGACAGGCGTCTGGCAAGGGCGTTTTCGTTCATCGACGAAAGCGTTTCCCCGTCCAGCAGCACCGTTCCGGCAAGCGGCGCGAGCCGCCGCGCAAGCGTCTTGAGCACGGTCGATTTGCCCGCGCCGTTCGGCCCCACGAGCACCAGTATCTCGCCCGCCTTCACCGAAAACGTCATGTCGCGCAGCACGGTCTTCTCGCCGTAGCCGACCGCGAGGTCTTTCGTGTGCAAAATAATTTCATCCATGTCAATCAGCCTTTCGCTTATTGCTCCGGCTGTATTGCCGGAGCAATTCAGCCATATTTCGCGGTTGTCACGCAAGGGACGAGCGAAATGGCGATTTATCCGCTTACTCACGCTTTGCGTGAGTAAGCAGCATGAGGATCACGACCGGCGCGCCGAACACCGCCGTCACGGAGCTGATGCTCAGCTCCGCCGGCGCGAACATCGTGCGCGCGAGCAGATCGCAAAAGAGGCAGAACGCCGCCCCGCCCAGAAAACACGCAGGAACCATCACGAGCGGCTTCGCGGTTTTAAACAGGCCCTTCATCAGATGCGGCACGGCGACGCCGACGCAGGAGATCGGCCCCGCGAACGCCGTCACACAGGCCGCGAGCATGCTGGACAGAA
>CAMVGI010000018.1 GCA_947166955.1 uncultured Clostridia bacterium
GTGCTTGCGTTCTTTCATGGCGTTTCTTCCGGGAATTTGAAGCCCGTTCCGTTGCAGACGCGGCAGGTCACATCCTCGCACTGACCGGCGGCGTCGGGAACGCGAACGCTGCCGGAGCCGTTGCAGTTCGGGCAGATGTACGGCTTGACCGCATCGTTGAGATAGCCGAGCGTGCGGTCGATCTCGTCGATCTGCTTATCCAGACCTGCAAGGTTTCGCTCGTACTCCTTGCGGTATTCCTCCTTGCGCTCAACAAGGCGGCGGCGCAGTGTGGTAAGGCAGGTAATGTTGTTCATGTCGCCGCCTCCTCGCCGTCGTAGATGTTTCCGATGATTGTCAAGCCGAGGCTGTTATCCAGAATCGTCGGTCGATAGCCGTGGACGGCGTTTTTCTGCTTCGGGAAGAGTTCAAACGAGGCGCAGAGGCGCTTGACCTCGTAGATGACGTCGTTGCGGTCGCGGACAATATCTCCGTCATAGATTTCTGTCCCGCTAATGTCGCGCAGACCAGACCATTCGCCGACCGTCTTCGGATCGACCTGCACCCAGTCGTTCGCACGCGGCTCCCCGCCGTTGATCCAACATGAACCAATCCAGTTGGGAGACTTCGGCTGGTGGATGCCATCGCCGCTGATCCACTCGCCATTGTCGAGGCGTTTGCCGCGAAATTTGATCGTGTTGAGCATCGCTTTGCTTTCCTTTCCTGTTTTTGTAGTGATTTGGTCTAAAAATTTCGTTCCATTTTTGTAGACGAGAATGATGATGGAACATTTGATAGGTAAATTATTGTCGTGATACAGAATGAAAATCGTTCAGAAATTGTCTGTTACTTCCAGTAGCAGTACAGACAGCCGTGTGGACATTGCTTTTTGTGCTTAAGCAGTTCGACCTTCCCGCCGTAGCACATACATCCATGCCGTTGAAATCCGGCTCCGTCGTTCTCGGAGTCGGTCTCAAGACCGAGGAGCACGAGGTCATAGTCCGAAACGCAGCCGCACGGGATAACACCGACGTCCTTGTCAGCGTTCAGTCCAGGCTCCGCGCAGGCTTCGATGCGAAGGCCGTCAAACTTCGCGTAGACTCCAAGGTAGAAGAGCTTGCAGGCGCGCACCATGATGTCCACGTTTTTGAAAAGCTCGTCGGGAGCGGTGAAGCGCCCGTTGTACGGATCGGGAAGTCCGGCGTCTGCAAAACGCTGCCGAACGTGTGGATACATGTCGAGTACGCTGATGCGAAATCGGTCGAATCCGAGCAGAATCGCCGTTTTGATGATGTTGCACGCGCGGACTACGCCTTTTTCGGTCGGGATGACGGGATCAACGCGGATGACGATTTGCTCTATGGGAAATCCACAATCCACAAGTGATTTGGCAGCGCCAAGCTGATACTCTGCTCGTGGGACATTCGGCTCTACGATGGTTTTCCCGTAGCCGGTGCAGGTCGCGTGGACGATCACCTTATCCTTGTTACGCAGCACGGCGCTTATGAAGTCGCTCGTGATATTCTTCGTAATCAGGATCGCACCGTTCACCTTTTTGAGCTTCTTTTCCCACGAGAGGTCAATCCCGGCGTCGCCGGCTTCCGTGATGCCGATTTTATATTTCGCCATCGGATCACTCCTTCAACGGCTGGTACGCATCGAACAGCTCCGCCATCGTCATGTGGTTCATTTTCGCAAGGTCGACTGCAATCGCGCAGACGTTTTTCTCCGTGCTCGCGCCGATGTGCTCGCAGAGGTATTCCGTCAAAGATTTGTAAACGGTCTGGAAATACCCTTCCTCGTCACGCTCCCAGTCTTCCGCAGACTTGTCTTCCTGGCGTTCCACGAAGTCAGAGTACCGCCCCTCGTTGAAGAAACCGATCATAGGTTTCCCGTTGACGGTGAACTCGTACGTCATGCTGCCGACCAGGTTGCAGCCGGTGCAGTATCGCCACCAGCCCCAGTCATCCTTCCATTCGTCATCGGGAATCCCACACAGCCTGTCGAAGCTGACTTCGCCGACAAGCCATACCTGATACATCCCGTCATCGTGCTTTTTCTCGGCGTTCAAGCCAAGCTCTTCGATGGCGTTTGCGAAACCATCACCTGCAAGAATCTCAATCATTTCCTGTTGCTCCTCTCTCTTAAAACGTCGCGCAGAAGCAACCGCGCAAGCTCCATTGTGGTAAGGTCGGGGAAACTGCCAACCGCACACGAACATCGCATTGTCATATTCCATGTCAAATCACCGTTTTATCGTCCAACTTCAAAAAAGTCTCTATCTTCAAGAGGGCGTTTCGCATCAAAAATGTTTTGGCAAATGCTGCTATCTGCCAAAATTCCAGCCACAACTGGGATAGAACAATCTTTTGCAAATTCGCACCACCAAGCGCAAGAGCCTCCCTTGCAATCGTGATTGTATCCACGTCCAAGAAGAAGCGGACAAATTTTCATTTAATTTTCCTCCTTATGAAGTCGCGGTCGCATCAAGTGGTGGCTCCGGCAATGGCATCCAAAATGACACATCAGACGGAGAGATAAAAGTAAATCCGTCTGCATTGCATGTACTCCAGCCCTCTATGGCTCCTATGCCACTTGGAGCATAACAGCACTCCATAACTTCGCCATGTACTACCGCAAGATATTCGCCATATTCTTCCGGCAAGCGTTCGTTGACGCTGATCCAACGACTGAGACGCTTGCCACTCGGCGGCATGACATCGGTGTCCCCTCTGAGAAAGTCAGCCCAGTTCTGAGGAACAATCAGCCCTATCGAAACGCCGCGACCAATCATTACCTCGGCATCTCCAACAAATCGAAGATCTTTGAGAACCATACCGTTTTTGTAGTTTTCGTAGTCCTCTAAAGTCCCGATATTGACACACTGTACTCTTTTACCCATTGTTTTACTCCTTTTGCGCGGCTCTGACCCCATCACGAGTAAGAAAGATGGTTTTGCCTATATCCGACGCCTTGATCTTTCCGCCGTGAATGGTTTCATAGAACGGATCGACGCAAAGCGTGATGTTGCCCTCGCCATCAATAAGTGCTCCGTCAAAGCTGGACTGACAGGGAACATCGTCGCCTTTGCGCTGAATGTAGAACATCGCATCTGGCTTGCAAGGCAGCCGCACCAGCTCACCGCGCTCTTCTGCCTCCAGTAGCTCAATCGCGCGTGCATACGCAGCGAGAATGTCGTTTGCATCCATGACCAGATCGCATTTTCCGCAATCCCGGTCACATTGCTGGCGTGATACACATTCCGCTTCGCGCTGGATGATCTGCCTTGCCATCAATTTATCCATCTTTCGCCTCCGCTTTCTGCCGTTCGCGAACGGTGACATAGAGGTCGTAGCTCGGCGGAGAGGTGTAGAAGAACTCGCTGTGGCTACCGACGTCGAACTTCGTCATCGGGCGACCTTTCCAGTCCTCGTTCCAGATGCGTGTGTAGTAGATCTTGACTTTGTGCTCGTCGCAAAATGCCTTGATCTGGCGGTCGATCTCCGCCGTGATTTTCTCGGCGCTCATTCTTCCGTCGATCTTTCCGATGCGACGGAGCTGGCCGTGTCCGTTTTTGAAGTACAGGATCAAGCCGTACCATCTCCTTTCTCGTGAAATACAACCACCATACTTGGGAACGGGGCAGAATTTTTTCCGTCTCCGAATTTCAAGCGCCCTCTGACGAAGCGCACCTCCACGTTCGGCTTGTTGTAGATGTAGTCGTGAAAATAGCTTGTGTCGGTTCGCGCCGGTATCAGCATGACGACCGTTGTGTGCGGTTTTGCGGATTCGTCGGAGCTTTTCTTCACCCAGTCCTTAATGGCTCTGCCGTATGGCGGATTGCAGAATACCGTTTGCCCCCCCCCACGACTGGTCAAGTCCGTTTTGCTCCGCCGTGAAATAGCGGTCGCACTTGTGATTGGACTTGTCTGCGCAGGGATCGAGGGTGAAGTGAAACTCCGAATCCAGCTCGTCGAAGAAATCCTGCGGCGTAGCCCATTCATTTGACTTCGACGAGAACATGACGTCCAGATTCATAAGTTCACCTCATATTCAGTTAGATTTTCCAGATTTCAACCTTTCCGGGGTAGCCTGCGAGCGCGTCGACAATCATCGGCAGAACGATCTTCCAGTCGCCGCCGCCGAGCGCGCAGCCCATAAACCACGGGAAACCGAGCGTAAAATTGTTCTCGCGGAGAAATTTGTTGTTTCCGAGACTTGTGAGCGCGCGGTCGAGCGCGGCGTAATCCGTTTGCTGCTTGCCGCGCCCGTAGTGCTCCTGCCCGAAAAGATTTGCAACGATGCGCTTTTTCGTGTCGTCCGTATAGACGAGCTGACACGAACCAAGCGGCGTATCGCCTTGCGCGTGCCGCGCGTCGCAGTACGCCTTGTACTGGTCGAAGACGCGCGGATATTCGCGGTGGATCTGTTTGGCGATGCCGGCTCCCATAACGCCCTGGCAATTCACCTGATGGCAAATCACATCGACCTTGGAGTCAAAGAGCAGGTTGCCGTCGTAGACCTTGATCTCCATAGACGCTTACTTGAGCATGGCGGCGATGGCGTCGATCTCCAGCTCCGTGCGCTTATCACCGGAGAGCAGCTTGTCGAGCTGCGCTTCCATTGCTTCGAGATGCGTGAGCGTGTTTTTCTGGTCGATGACGCCGATGCGATTTCCGATGTCTTCGCCCCACATCGTAATGGGGAAGCCGGAGATAACGAGCTGATCGGTGACGCCGAGGTGGTCTGCAGCCGTTGCAAGCGCTTGCAGCTTGCAGTAGAGAAGGATCAGCTCGTCGCGCTGGAGCACGTTGATGTTGTAGCGCACCCCGTCCAGCTCGATGACGCAGCTCGTCTTCGGCGTGAAGCGGAGAGGCTTGCCGATGCTCTCACGGCGCAGTTCGATTGTTTTCTTTAAGGCGATGATCTTGTCGTCGTTTTTGCTCATGGGATGTACCTCCTGTGAAATTTTCCGTTTTTCAGGTATTGTGCAATGTATTGCGGATGGATCTTTTCAAAGATCTCTTTTGCCGTGACGGGAATGATCTTGCCGTATCGGTCGTCAGGATCGAGCGCGAAAAACTTGCCTATTTTGTCAACGCCGGAGGATTCAAGAGAAACGTAGTATTTCTCTGTCGGATTGTCGCGATCCTCATTCCATATCTGGATTTTCCCAACGCTCGAAAGAACAACCACCCTGTACGGGTGTTTTTTCAGCTCTTCGGAAAACTCCTCGAAGGTGTAATCCATACGCTTGTCTCTGCTCTCGTCGATCGGAGAATAGATCTCAAGATGTTCAAGCGTGTCGAACAGCTCCGAGTAGTTTTCTGCGGGCTGGTCAGAGAGTGTATCAATCAGAAGACCGGAAATTGAATGATAGGTGTCAAATTTTGGCTCTACTTTTCCGTAGTAGTAGTTCTTTTCATCCGGGAAATAGAAGAAAAAGTGCTTTTCATCTGTTCCGTGTCCTGTTGTGTAGTGATTGTCGAATTGTCTTGCGCCCCATCTGTCTGTAAAAGGTCTTTCTGATTTGACTGTCAGATTGTTCTTTTCAGCATATTTCGTCATTCTGGTATAGCTCGAAAAGAATTTGCCGTCGAAGAAATACCCATAGCTGTAATAATCGAACTTCCCCATGTAGATGCAGCGCTTATTCTGCTTTGTCAGGTAGGTCGCGCCGATTTTCAAATCCTTCGCTTTTACCGTTTCGTTTTCAAAGCGTTTGGTATTGAGCGCGGTCAGAGCGGCATAGTCCGGCGAACACGTCGGCAGCAGTACGAGATCCGTACCATCCCAACCATAAACGAAATGACCTTCCAGACCTTTCCCTTTGATGGAGCTGGTGTGCTCCAGAATATAGAGCAGATTCGGAATGGTGATCTCGAACTCAAAGCCGCGCGGATCGTAGACGCGAACGTATGCCTGACGAAAATCGCCCCAGTCGCCGGCGTAACCGCCGACCTTTTTGTTGAGAACAAATCCCTCTGTAGGCTCGTTGTCGTATTCGACGGGTTCGATGTCCTTGCTGCGCCAGCTTTCCCACGACGCTTCCTTGCGGAGCTTGCCCTTTTCATCGTAGTAGATGACGTAAGCGAGCTTCTTGGTGTAGGTGTCTTCGCGCTTTTGGAAACCGACGCGGATGCGGCGCGGAAGGAAAATGCTGTTATTCATTCAGCGCGCTACTCCTTTCCGTTTTTCTTGTGATACCGCTTGACGCGGACGAGCAGCTTGTATTTTTGAGCAGTTTCGATCATGTTCTTTGTGCCTCGGCTCTCGCCGTCCCAGAACGCGACGAGCGCGTCCGCATTTTGCGCCATCTCCTCGTTGCGCACGATTCCGGCGCGCCGTCCGAGTCCATCCCAGTCTGCGGGGAAGTAGAGCACCTTGTAACCGTGCTCCTTTGCGTAACGCTCTCCGAGCGTGTCCGCGCCGCGCGCCTTGCCGCAGACAATGACGATTTCGTCGCTGATGTTGGAAAGCAGGTAATCCACCGTTTTTTTCAGCGCTTCGTAATTATCGAAATCGCGGCCTCCGGCGATGATCAGTCGAAACATAATGCCCTCCTTTACGGCTGTTCCGGTTTGTCAACGCGGATCAAATCGCCCTCCCAGAACGACCAGTCGCAGCCCTCCAAATCGACCGTCACGGGATAGCCGCCGTCGCTGCGGTGTCGAATTTTCGCGATGAACACCGTGTCGGCGTTGTGTTCCACGAAGTCTCGATAGGCAGGCTGAAGGTTCTGCCATTCCGCGCTGGACTTGATCCGCTCGACGTTGAGCTTTACGGCGTCTCCGTCCGCGAGCGGGTTTTCCGCATGACTTGACGCCTCCGTGAGCATCTTTCTGATGAGCTCAGCGCCTTTCGTGGAACGCAGACGGCGCTCCAAGGCGCGCTTTTGCTGCCTGTTCATCGGCGATGCACCTCCTCACATAACGAGTCTTCCGGAAGCCGCCGCCTCTTCCGGCGAGCACAGCGGCGTCACCTCGATAACGGCGCGCTGGTACTCCACGGAGCCTTCGATGATCTCCTCTTCCTTGCCGAGGCCGAGGAGCTTGCGGCGGATGGTTTTGTTGGTGATGACGACGTGAAACGTGCCATCTTCGTTTTGCGTTGCGGTGATAGTCTTCATTGATTTGCGTACTCCTTACAGATATTGCTCGATGTAGTTCCGATCCTGCGTAAAAATCGGGATTTCGTGGTCGATCTCCCATACGCGGCGCATGACCGTGATCTGCTCGCACGGATTGCGCGGGTTTTCCATATTCTGCTCGCGCGTGCGCTTGACGCAGCACGAGCCGCGCTTGCAGTCGACCGGAAAATCATTCCAGTTGATGCCTTTTTCGGTGAAGAGCATATCCTGGATCTGGTTGCAGCTCTTTCCGTGAAGCTCGCGCTGGCTAAAATTCGCCTGACCGACTGCCTCGATGCTGTTGCGCGTCGCGTCCTGCTGACGCCAGATGAGGCAGTTCGCCACCTCGTCCTTCGGCACGGAGAAGACGCGGGCGTCAAAAAGCGCCTTATATCCCTTGTCGCAATAGCGATAGTAGTCAGCGCCGCTGAGGAGCATCGGATCACAAATTACGTTCATAAACGCATTGTTGAACGCGAGCGTTGCCATCGACGCGGCGATGCTGGCCATCTTCTGAACGCCGTAGCCAAACCACGCATCCGTCGTGATGGTCGTGTAGTCCGTGAGGACAAGCGTGATCTCATCGGATTGCGTGTAGCCGAGGATGCAGCCCTGGACATTCTCGCAGAGATACTTCATAGTGCGCTGCATGGTCTGCATGAGGACGGGATCGAATGGCTTTTTCATGCCGCGCGTGAAGGTGTGAAACGCTTTGCCGTCCAGCCGGATGATGGCCGGTACGCGGCGCGTCAGATAGAGCTTCGGAACGGCTTCGTACCGCTTCATGCGGTCGCCGAGGCTGTCAGTTTTCTTTGCCATTGTCGTACTCCTTCCACGGAATTTCGATCGCGTGCTTGTTTGTCTCGCAATAGGACTTGACGCCGTACTTGGCAATCCAGCCGTCAAGATACTGCTGCAGTTCTTTGACCGGCGCATCGCCGATGTCGCTCATGGCATCCTCGTACATGTCCTCCGTGGCGCGTTCCACGATGTCTGCCGCGTCCATCTGCATCTCGGTCTCGTCCGTTCCCCAGACATATTTCGGACGATTGGTGATTTCCTCGTTTTCCTCGTTCCATGCGTCGAAAAACTCTTCCCATTCGCTGAAATAGCCGTCGTTGTGCGGGTAGAAGTCGCTCTGCGCCATCAGAAATGTCGTGCCGAGCGCGGACGACGGATGCTTTTCCGCATCGGCCATAGCGTCGCGTTCCTTCTTGTCGCGCTCCTGCTCGCGTTTATGGACGTAGTAATCGCAGTCGCAGACCAGACGACCGCGCGGAAGCTGCTTGCCGCAGTATTGGCAGCGGCGAACGACACCGTTGTAGCAGTTCTGGCAAAAAGAGATGGACTGGTGCTTATACGGGAAGCGCCCAACCGTCTTGTCGGGATCTTCCGTCAGACCATACACGTTGTCCTCGATCCTCATGCCGGTGCCGCCGCAGACAGGACAGATTTCTTCATTGTCGTGCAAATCCTTGACGATATTACAGTCCAAAAGGGCGCGAAAAGCGTCACGCACAGATACTGTCACTCGTACGGGCTTTACAAAGTCGCTCAAAACATACACCTCCTATAATAAATTCTTGTCGTGCTATGCCTAAAGTATATCACGGATTTCCCCGATGTCAAGAGGAAACCCGTGAATTTTTGGCTTGCTTTAGAATTTTATTCTGCCGGAGGAGCAAGGCGGAGGATGACCGCAAGCGGATTATCCGTATTCATGAGCGTAGATTTGTAGCGCGCTTTCCACCAGGCATACAGCAGTTCGTAATCCTTGATGCCCTCGTAGCCGTTCACAAGAAGCTGTTGGTCGCCGGTGGAGGCGTAGTCAAGGCGCATGGAGCGAATGTCCTGCTTGCTGAAGCTCTGCAATGGCTTCTGGACGACGGACTCCACGCGAATGAAGTGACGGATAGCGTACTCAGGCAGCCGCTTGGCCGGCTTGAGGCGGTCATCGCGGAAGACCAAGACTTTTTCTTCGCCGGGTTCCAGCATCGGCTTTTCGCCATACCACGCTTCGCCGCCGATATTCCAGACCGTTTCGCCGTCGTAGAGATAGCGAACGCCGTCAATTTCGCGCAGCACGCTCGTCTCTTTCTTGTTACAGGCGGTCGCGTGCATCCGATAGTGCTGTTCCAGAACACCGACCTCGCCGGAGGAGAGGTCTTTCACCTGCTCGGCCGGAACAGCGAAAACGTCCAGATCGCCGTTTAAGTACAGCGCAAGATCATGCTGATTCAGTACAATGTTGCTCATTTAGTGCCTCCAATCTGGTCTTTGCGACGTCAGACCACGGCAAACCGTAATACGGGCTGCTTTTCTTGTCGCAAAAGCCGTTGTCGATGCCGATGTAGCGGCGGTTTTCGAGTTTCGCGGCGAGAAGCGTCGAGCCGGTTCCACAGCAGTTGTCGAGAACCACACCGCCCTCGTCGGAAAACGTGCGGATGGCGTAGCGAAGCAACTCCACCGGTTTCTCCGTCCCGTGCAGCGCGACGGACGGATGCGGTTTCGGAAAGCGCCAGATCGACGATGGGTATTTGAGGCTGCTGTCAGACGATTCGACCAGCGTGTAGTTCCCGTAGCTGCGGTTGGAGTGGACGTCGTTCGCCTGCTTTCCGACCGCTCTGCCCTTGCTGTGGTTTTTCTCGCCAAGCTCCATCTGCGGATGATAGACGGGCGGATTCTTGTAGAAAACCATAATGTCCTCGTGCTCGCGCAATGGCATTTTCTTAGCGTTGAGAAATCCGCTTTTGAGCACTTTATCCCAGATGATGTTGTAGCGGTGGAGTTTTTCGTTGGAGAGCATCATGCGCGCGGTAAATTTGTCCTGTCCGAAGAGAAGGATCGCGCCGTTCGGCTTGATGATGCGCTCGTACTGCTTCCAGAGCAGCGCCGGATCAATGACGCTATCCCATTTATTGCGGCTCATGCCGTAGGGGAGGTCGCAGAGGATCATGTCGACGCTCTCATCGGCGATGTCGCGCATGACCTCCAAGCAGTCACCAAATACAACGGAGTTTGGCGCGATCATCCTCCGCTCACCGCCTTTTTTATGTCCGCGAGGCGCTGGTTGATGCGGTCGCAGGTCTCGCAGTAGCAGAGAAGCGCGCGGCGCAGCTCTTCCTTTTCCGCATCATCCATCTTTTTGATGGTTTTCCCGATCTCGACGAGAATGGCGTCGGCGTCCATTGCGCCGACATCATCGGTGTTCGGGAAATAGTCGGAAGCTGGCTTGTTCATCCAGTCGTGGAAAGCCTTTTCCGCCGTTTCCTCCATCGGGACGCTCATCAAGCCCATGAGCGTCGCTTCAAAGAGGTCTTGCGGAAGCGTTTGGAGATATTCAAAGACCGTCATGCCAGTCACCTCGTTCCGGTGGAGCCGAAGCCGCCGCGATCATCGTTGCCGAGAGATTCGACTTCCTCAAAAGCAAGCGTCGGCTGGTGCTCAATAATGCGGAACTGGCAGATGCGGTCGCCGGCATGGATCTCCGTATCGCGGTCTGCAACGGCGGGGAAGCGCCACTGGTCGTTGTCGCCGCAGTATTTCTCGTCGATAACGCCGATGCTGTTCGCTTGCTTGATACCGAAATGCTTGTAGGTGGAAGAACGCGGCGCGACGATGGCCTCGTATCCTTCGGGAAGCTGCATGGCAACTCCCAGGGGAATCAGCTTGAACTCGCCGGCCTTCATGGTCACGTCTTCCGCTGCAGCGAGGTCGATCCAGTCGGACTTTCCGCCGACGTAACAGAGCTTGGGAATTTTATCGGAGAGGTAGCGGATGCGGATCGAAACATCCGGCGCGTCGTCGGGAAAGTTTTTGATGCTGTGGCTCTCGTGGTCGACGTCGCCGGCGTCGTTGTGGTGCTTGATGATCGTCTCAATCGTAGAAAAACCCATTTTCGTTTTTCCTTTCCGTAAATATAAATGGTTTGAAAAATTTTCATCCAAAATGCGCCATCGGCGCGGCGGCGGATTTCCGCCGCCGCTTTGCCGTTACAGAGCAAGTGCAAACTGGTTGTCGGATATGAGCGTAACGCCGAGAAGGTCGTCATACCGCGTGGGACGGTTCGGAATGTAGCGCCCAAACTTCACGATGGCGTTCTGACCGCGCAGCGCGGCGAGCTTGTCTTCGA
>CAMVGI010000019.1 GCA_947166955.1 uncultured Clostridia bacterium
CTTGTGCTCGATGAAGCCGCGCACGTCCTCCGGCGGATAGCTCAAGAAAAGCCCGATCTCGTGCGGGAAACCCTCAAAACGCTGCAAGCGGCGCATCAGCTCGTGCAGGCAGTGCTCCTCGCGGCAGTCGCCGTAGCCCTCGCGCCGCAGGATCGCCGCCGCCTCGGGCGCGGACAGGTCGGCGCGCAGCCGTTTTGGACGGTAGAGGTACAGCAGCACCTGTTTGTCGTTCCGCCGCAGAGGAATGAGCCGCAGCCCCTTCTTGTTCAACGCGCGGTTGACCGCGCAGATCTCGCGCTTCAATTCCTCATAAGATTCATATTTGCAGGGGAACAGGCTCCCCGTTTTCAGCCCCGCCAGCGTCGGCGCGGCCTGCCAGACCAGATATTCTTCCGACATATTATTCCTCCATGTTTTGCGGTTGCCGCGCAAGCGGCGAGCAAAACGGAATGATTTGAAATCAGCGTGAACCTTCACGCTGATTTCACCCCCGCCGCGTGCTGCTCCAGAATGCCGCGCAGCGCTGCCATTGAACTCGAGTGCGAGCGCGCGATGACCGTGCTTTTTCCCTTGACCGCGCGCAGCGTGCCTTGCAGCATCTTGTGCGACATCGTGCCGGTGAACAGCACGAGAAGATCCGGCGAGCCGACCTTGCCGCTCATGCCCTCCTCCTTGGTATAGACCTTGGCGCGGTAGCGAAACGTCTCGCACAAGTCCTTGTACTGCCGCTCCATGCGCTCGTTCCCGCCGACGATCACAACGCACATACGCATCTCCTTTCGTGTTACCTTATGCTAACATTCGGTTGAAAGAAAAAGCCTCACGGCTTTTTCTTGACTTGTCTGATGTTAGTTTAAGGTAACATTGGCGATTTGTCAATAGCTTTTTTGCAGAAACCGCGTAACCTCCCGATAAAACCGCTCCGGCTGCATCAGCACCAGCTCCGCGTGCGCGAGCCCCATGAACTCGCGCGGCACCGTCTGCGGATACGTCTTGCGGGTATAGGCGAGGTCGCGTCGCCGCGCCCGTTTCTCCTCTTCGCCGTACCAGTATTCGATCTCGGTGTCCACGCGCGGAACGGGGTCCGGCATGGAATAGTTGTTCGTCGACCAAAACGTGCGATAGACCTTCATGTTCTTCTCCGTTCTCCGCCCACGCGTCCAGCCAGTCCAGAACGTCCTGCCGCGCCTTGTCCACAGCAAGCCGTATCGTCATGTCGGCTGCTCCATAAACTCATCGATGGCTTGCAGAACCGGCGCGGTGTATTTCGCTTCGCCGAGCAGCCATTGCTCGTGCTGCATGGCAAACTCGCGGATATCCGGGTCGCGGAAATACTTTCGATACCGCTTCAAATACTTTTCGCCCATCTTGTTCGCGTAGATAAAGTGCGCCCTCGTATGCGCCACGTAGATATCCTCGTTCAGCCATGTGAGCAGGTCGGAATAATACTCGTTTTTGATGGATTCCGGGCTGAACCTCGCAAAGCACGCCATGAACCGGTCCGCCGTTTCATCGCTCATCTCGAAAAGCTTTTTCAGCTTCTCTCTGGCTTTTGCCTGTTTTCTTTCGCTCCCGGTAAAGCTGGTCAAAAGCGGCACCACCAACATCGACTGCAATTTCGCGCCGAGCTTGCCGCTCTGGTCCAGATCGCTGCTGCCGAAGATGCCGTGGTCCAGATGGACGTTCTCCCTCTGGATGAGCTGCCCGACGAAGCTGCCGCCGAGCGAGGAACCCAGCGCGCCGTCCAGCCGTCCGCCGTGGTTTTTCAAAATGTAGCGCTCAATCTTCTCCGTCACGGTGAGCATATCCGGGAAAACCGTGCCTTTTCCGTCAAAGCCGTCGTAATTGACGCAGATCAGATGATACTTCTCTGCCAGCGCGTCCAGCACCGCGGCAAAGTTGGTCTGATAGTCGCAGCAGGTCCCCGGCAGAAGCATCAGCGTTTTTCCATTTAGATTGCCAAATTCCCGAAAGTCCATTGGTTTTCTCCCTCGCTTCAAAACAGCATACACATTCCCGCGAGGACGGCGGCGACGACGGGGCTCGCGAGGATCATTTGCAGATGCTCCCTCCGATTATAGCCGAACTGGTGCGGTCCGACGACGCCCTTGACCTCGGGATAGAAATGCGGAAAGAAGTTGGAATGGCAGAGCAGGACCCAGTCAAAAAACAGGATGTCAAATGCCTTGAGCAGCCAGAGCATAGTGAGGAAACGCCCGAACAGCCGCCAAAAGCCAAATCCATTACGAACGCCGTCCCATCCGCCAAGCACGAGCGCGCCAAGCATCAGCAGAAACGATATCCCCATCAGGCACCAACCGAGCGCATGCGCGCTGGGAAAGCGCGCGCCTCTCGGTTTTACCGCTGCCTGCACATCCTTCGGCGCGGAGGTAAAGAACTTTTTGTTCTGGATCAATCCAACGGCGGCGTACAGCATCAAAAACAGCCCAGCCATCATCACCGCCGACAGCAACAAGGTAACGGTCACGCTTCCGTCCTCCTCTCCCACAGCAGCATACAGCCGAACCAAAGGATCATGCTTTCGCTCATCAAACCGTTGGTAAAGCCGAGCCGGAACGCGCTTACCGGCAGAAGCGTTTTCACGCCGCTGAGCAGCGCATAGAACACCAGCACGCTCGTCCATGCAAACCATTTGGGAAACACCGTCCTGCCGTTGATTTGCAAATAGAACCAGTAGAGGAAAACCGGAAGCATCATCGCCTCGGACGCGAACACAAACCAGTTCAGTCGGTCGCGCAGTTCCGTCGCAAGCGCCAGGTCGCCGCTGAACGACCATAAGCACAGCACCATCACCACGAACAGGTGCAGCGCCAGCCACGGCGTCAGTCCGAACGCGTTGAGATAGTGATAGATCGTTCGCTCGCGTTCGCTTTTGATATAGTCCTGCACGGCAAACAGTGCGATCCCGTAGAGCACGATTCCCGGCAGTGCCAGCGCCATCGAGAGGTCAAATCGCCACTGCGGGATATGGCGCACGCCCTCGGTCAGCCAGTAGACCTTTCCCGTGTACGCCGGGTCGCCGTAAAGCATCAGCCAGTCTCCCGCACCGAAGCACAGGCAGCCGAGCAGCCCGCACACCAGTGCGGCGATACGTTTATTCCGCTTCGTCATGGGCTTTCACTTCGGCTCCCTGAGCTTGTCGCCGTAGAACCAGTAGTCGCAGACAGGGCCGCCCGACGCCAATGTGTGCTCGCGGTGGAGCTTCGCGTGCATCAGTTTTGCGGTGATATGGTCGATGTCGCACATGACGGGCAGGATATCCAGCATATCGTGTTTGCGCGCGTAGTCGTTGAGCGGGCAGTGCGTGAAGTGATAATAGAAGCCGTCCCGATGCAGCGTCTCGTCGAAGTTGAAGTCCCACGACGCCGCCTTATACTGTGGATGCGTCTCCAGCCAGTCCTGATTGGCGTGCATCTTCGCACCGAACTTCGCAATGCTCTTCGGCGAATTGGCGTTCATCACAACGCCCATCAGCCGCAGCGCCGGCGTGGACAGCACATCCCTTGTGATCTTGCGCAGCCCCTCTTTCGTGATTTTCCCCTCCGCCGCTTTCCAGACGGCGAGGAACACGAAGCATTCGTAAACGTTCGACGCCATCGGATTGTCCGCGCCCACGTCGTCGACCTCGCGCAGCATCTCCCGATAGATCGGCTTCGCTTTCGCCGCCGTCTCGTTGACGAAGTCCGAGCCGTAATCATGCCGCATGGACTTCTTGATCAGCGGCAGGATGACCGCCCAATACTTTCCCGTGTATTTCAGCATTTTGATCCGCTCCCTTCCTGTGTTATTTCGGCTCCTTCACCTTATCTCCGACGATCCAGTAATCGCAGACGCCGTCGCCGTTTGCGATGGTGTGTTCGCGATGCAGCCTCCCGTGCTGGAGGCGGAACATGACCTCGTCGGTGGCGCACAGCGCCGGCATCAGCTCCGCGATGCCCTCCCGCGCGCAGAACTCGCAGATCGGACAGCGCGTGAAATAATAATAGCTGCCGTCCCGGTGCAGGGCTTCGTCAAAGTTGACCTTCCAGTTGACGGGGTATCGTTCGCCGTGCTTTTCGTACCACGCCTCGTATCTCTTCATGTCGCGGTACCACTTTTTCGGCGTGCGGTTGAGGTCGGTCATGCCGAAAAACGTCCGCAAAAGCGGCGCGGTCAGCACGTCGGTCATCACCTCCGCCATATCGTCCGGCGTCAGCGTCTTCCCACCGCCGAGCCACGCCGCCGCAAATGCGTAGGCAAAGTAGGCGTTCGACGCCATCGGATTGCCGGGGCCGAGCTCGTCGGCACGCGCGAGCAGCCGCCGATACTCCGCCTTACCCCAACGGATCGACCGCTCCGCCAGCTCCGCGCTGTGCCGCGCGGCGATGCTCCTTTTCATCATCGGCGCGAACAGCGCCCAATATATTCCGACGTACTTCATACGATCTCCCCATACGCGCCGTTTACCGCCGCGCTTTTGTCGCCGACGTACCAGTAGTCGCAGCTCTCCGCGCCGAGGGCAACGGTGTGCGTGCGAATGAGCTTTGCGTGCATCAGCTTCGCAAGTCCGTGATCCGACGCGCAGAGGTGCGGCATCAACGCCTCATAGCCGTGCGCCTTCGCAAACTCCGCGATCGGGCAGTCGATCAGGTGGAAGCAGAAGCCCTCCGTGCGGCGGTCGGGGTTTATTTCCATGCCCCAGGCATTCCCCCATTCGCCCGCCGCCTTCTTTCGGTCCAGCTTCTTCTTGTAGCGCCGATACCACGCGTAGCCGAGATCCATCTGCCACTTTTTATTTGCGTCGATCAGCTTCCCCAGCGGGGCGAGCATCTCACAGCGCCACTCCATGATCTCGTCGATCGCCGTCGCGCCCATGCGGTGTCCGGATGCCTCATACGCCGCGAAAATCAAAAGCCCCATGTCGAGGTTGTCCGCAAGCATGTTGTCCCTGCCGCCGATGTCGGGGACTTCCGCGAGAAACCGATGATAATACCGCTCGGTCTCCCGCAGCATCTCTTCCGCCTCGGCGGGATAGTATTTCTCCGCATAACGCCGGAGCAATTTTTTCGTGTTCCGCACCATCTTTGACTCTCTGCCGCTCACGCTTTCTCCCGCCTCCCGTACAGAGCGCGCAGCGTCTCCCGATCCGGCACCTGCGCGCGCAGCGCGTTCCAGCCCGGCATCGGATACTCCGGCGCGCGGGCGATCACCGCAGCAAAGGCGTCGTCCAGCGCCTCCATCTCCGCATAGGCGTTGCGGCAGTGCGCGCAGGCGATCAGATCGCCGACGGTCTCGTTTTTCGCCATCACGTCATAGACCGTGCGCATCACCGCGCTGCGCAGCCCCGGGGCGTAGTATTTTTCGTCCTCCGCCGGCAAAATCGGATAGCCCAGCGAGCGGATCAGCCCGTATGCCTCGTACGAGGCGGACATGGCGAGCTTCCGCTGCGCCGCCGCGGCCTGCTTCATCGTGCCGCCGTTCGCGTAGACCATGTAGGCGATGGGCAAAACCGCTGCCAGGTGGCAGATGAGATACGCCTCCATGTCCGGCTGCCAGCAGACGTGATAGCCGGAGCTGCCGAAGATGAACCCAATACGGTTTTGCGCCGCGACGCTCGGCTCCCCATGCAGCGCGCCGACGTCCATGCGGCCCTCGCCCAGCCGCTCGCAGATGAGGACGCCGCTTTCCACGTCGCGCCGCCCCGCCGTCGCCTGAAACGCGAACAGCACCTCCTTGCGGCAGACGGTGCGCGCCAAAATGCGCGCCTGCATCTCCGCAGGGCTCATGTTGTTGCCGACCAGTACGACCAGCGGCGAATCCACGGCGGCAAGCGGCTTCAGGATCGCCCCCATCTTGTCATAGGGCATGACGGCGAAAACGGCGTCGAATGCGCCTTCCTCCTCAATGCTCCCGATCACCCGCGGACGATCCACGGTGTCCTTCCGCTGCAAATGATGGCGGATGCGCAGCCCGTTGGTCTTGAGCTGTTCGCCCCAGCGCCCGCGCGCGAGCACCGTCACGTCGTTCCCCGCCGCGCAAAGCACGTGCGCGAGGTAACTCCCGATCACGCCCGCGCCGTAAACCAGCACCTTCATGTTGATACGCCTCTCACTTCCTGCACTGGAACACCGCAATGCTCTGCACGTTGTAGACCTTTGCCTCGCTGTACAGCCCCGCGAGCCGTGTCCGCAGGCTTTCGAGCGTTTCAAACGGTTCCGTGAAAAAGCCGCTTTTGATGTAAAACTGCCGGATGCGCTTGTCCGTGTGCGCGTTGCAGCCCTTGACATAGAAGCACCCGCAGAAGATCCCGCCCGGCTTTAAGACGCGGTATGTCTCCCGATACGCCGCCTCCTTGTCCGGAAAGGCGTGGAAGCCGTTGAGCGAGACCACCGCGTCGAAACTCTCGTCCGCGAACGGCAGCGCGCCGACGTCGCCCTGACGGAACGCGATGTTGGAGATACCCATTTCGGCAGCTCTCGCCTGCGCGGACGCCATCATCTTTTCGGAGTAGTCAAGGCAGGTGATATCCGCCTCCGGCAGCGTTTTCCACACGGGCATGGACAGCACGCCCGTCCCCACCGGCACCTCCAAAAGCTTTCCCTTGAAGTCCGCCGGGATCGCCTCAAACGCTCCCGCCTGATATTCCAGCGCGTCGTGCTTTGTCATGCGCCACACTCCCTTGAGGATGATCCTTCCCGGCAGCGTCGTGCCGGTCATCATGCCGTCGTAGAAGCCGTGCGCGTTCCCCAGGTCTCTGTAAGCCGATTTGATCTCGTCCTTGCGTGACATTTAAACCGCCTCCCAATTTATCTCATTGCCGCCATGTGATTTTTGACTGCGGCAAAGGTCTCGTCGCTGATGACGTGCTCGATGCGGCAGGCGTCGTTCGACGCCGTTTCCGCGTCCACGCCGAGAGAGACGAAATACTGCGTCATCACCAGATGGCGCTCGTAGATTTTCGCCGCAAGCTCCTGCCCCAGTTCGGTCAGCCGGATGCCGGAGCTTTCCTCGATGTCGAGAAAGCCGCCCTCCTCCAAAAGATGCACGGCGCGACTGACGCTCGGGCGCGTGACGCCCATCTGCTCGCTGACGTCCTTTGCGCGAATAAAGCTCTTTTTGTGCGAGAGGACGTAGATGGTCTCCAAATACATCTCGCCCGATTCCTGCAATACCATGTTTTCCTCCTTATCCCAGCGCCGTGTCCAGCGCCATCATCAGGGTAAAGCCCAGCGCGAACAGCACCGTGCCGACGTTGGAGTGCTCGCCCTCCGACATCTCGGGGATCAGCTCTTCCACCACCACGTAGACCATCGCGCCCGCCGCGAAGCTCAGAAGATACGGAAGCGCCGGAACGACGAGTCTCGCAAACAGGATCGTCAGCAGCGCGCCGAGCGGCTCCACCGCGCCGGAGAGCGTGCCGTACCAAAACGCGCGTCGCCTGCTCACGCCCTCCGCCGTCAGCGGCATGGAGATGATCGCGCCCTCGGGAAAGTTCTGGATGGCGATACCCAGCGCGAGCGAGAGTGCGCCGAGCGCCGTGATGCCCGCGTTCCCCGCGAGAAATCCCGCGTACACCACGCCGACCGCCATACCCTCCGGGATGTTGTGGAGCGTGACCGCCAGCACCAGCATCGTCGTCTTCTGCCACTCTTTCTTCGGCCCCTCCGCCTGCTCGCTGCCGAGGTGGAGGTGCGGGATGGCGCGGTCGAGCAGCAGCAGGAACAGGATACCCGCCCAGAAGCCGAGCGCCGCGGGGAGAAACGCAAGCTTTCCCATGCCCGTCGCCTGTTCCATCGCCGGAAGCAGCAGGCTCCACACCGACGCGGCGACCATGACCCCCGCCGCGAAGCCCTGCAAGGCGCGCTGGAGCGTTCGGTCCATCTCGCGCTTCATGAAGAACACGCACGCGGAGCCCAGCGTTGTTCCTGCGAAGGGGATCAGCAGCCCGCAGGCAAGCTCACGATACGGCATAATTCCTCACTTCTTTCCGACCAGCAGCGCCGAGCCGGTAAGGAACATCGTCGCCGCCTCGGCGCGGCTCATGAACTTCCCGTTCGCCGTGTCGATCAGCTCCGCGCGCTCGTAGCCCATTGCACGCAGCTCATCGCAGAACTTTTGCATATCGCCGTAGCGCTGCTCGCTCATGATGTCGTGGATGGCGAACGTGCCGCCTTTTTTGAGCACGCGCAGGGTTTCCAGCAGCAGCTTTTGTTTGTCCGCGCCCATGACGTTGTGGTAGACGTAGTTGCTTGTCACCGCGTCGAAGCTCTCGTCCGCAAAGGGCAGCTTTTTCGCGTTGCCGACGCGGAAGGAAACGTTCTCCACACCCTCGGCCGCGGCGTTTTGCTCGCAGACCTCCTGCGAGAACGAGGCGTACTCCGGCCCCCACGCGTCGCAGCCCACCATGCGCGCCTTGGGGTTGCGCTTCGCGCAGGCGATGGTCAGCGCGCCGCTGCCGCAGCCGACGTCCAGCCCCACGCCGCCGTCGGGGATCGTGACGTAATCCGCCGTACCCTCGACGATCTGCTTCGAGAGCTGACGCTTGCCCTCATAAGAAAACATTCCGCGCGCATAAGCGCACCACGCCGCAAACGCGCCGCAGCCCGCAGCGCCGAGCGCGGTCACGGCGGCAAGCGCCTTGGTCCCCTTGCTTTTGCCGAACACGCCGAACCCCGCCGCGCCGAGCGCCAGCATGCCCGCGCCCGCGGCAAAGCCCGTCAGCATCCCCTTTGGCACCCAGTTTTTGTAATCAGCCTTCATTGTATCGTCAGCCCTCCCTGAAAGATATTTTGACGATCCGCATACGGACCGAATGGTCGCAAAATTTGAGCATCATGCGGTGGACAAGTCCCAGCTCGCCCGATATGTCGCGGTAGCCGCGCATATAGCTTTTCGCCGTCACGGCGGCGTAGTCCGCGCTCCACGTCCGCAGGCTCGCGGGGTCCTCCAGAGAGAACAGCGCGTCCACGTCGCGGATGCCAGCCTCACGGAGCCACGTCTTCGTCATCAGCTTTGCGCCGCGCCGGTTGCAGGAATCGAACACCAGCACACCGCCCGGAAAGCGCCGCGCCAGCTCCGCGAAAAGCCGCCGCACGTCCTCGGTTTTGAAGTAATAGAACACACCCGCCGCGAAGAACACCGCGCCCTTCGCGCCGTCAATCCGATCCATCCACGAAAAGTCATTGAGATCGCAGCCGACGTTCTCCTCGCGCTCTCCGGCGCTCAGCAGCTCGTTTCGGACGACGATCACATCCGGCAGATCGACATTGTACCCGCGGCACGTTCCGTTGTCCACCTTATGAAAGGTATCGTCCAGCCCGCAGCCGAGGTTGACCACGGCGGCTTCGGGATGCGCGCTCCTCCAGCGCGCCGAACAGCCCCGTGGTCGAGCGCATTTTCTTTTCGCGGCTTGCGAAGTCGTAGTCGAGCAGCGAGCAGATGCGCTCTGCCTCGGGGTCGGAAAAGAGCGCCGGATAGCGCTCCGAGCAGATCTTGCGCGCAAAGAGCGGGATGATGAGCGTCTCCTGCACGGTGTTCTTTTCGATGTGGTATTTCATCTGCCGAACAGTCCCTTTTTCTCATACGGCGCTGTCGTGACGAGCGTGCAGGTATAGCCCGTTTCGGCAATCGCAGCACGGAGCTTTTCCTCGTCCACGGCGGTCTCCGTCAGGAAAGACGCCTCACCCTTTTTGTGTGACGCCGCGACCTTCTTCGCATCCGGCACGGTCTTGCGGATCACGTCGCAGATGTGCGCCTCGCACATGGGGCACATCATGCCGTCGATGGTAAGTGTGGTTTTCAGTGTTGACATTTTCTCTGCCTCCTTATATCTTCATCAACTCCACCATCTGCCGCCAGCCCTCTTTCGCCTCCGGGACGATGGGGAAGACCGGATAGCAGTGGAACATCCCCTTGCCGACGATCATTCGGTAATCGACGCCGTACTTCCGCATCGCGCGCTCGAACGAGGGCGCAACGGCATAGAGCGTTTCGTCGGAGCCATAGATGAACGTGACGCGCGGGCAGTTCGTGAAGTCGCCCTTTTGGAGCCAGATCATGTACTCCGGCACGCTCTCGTCGCCGTGGCGCATGACGGTCACGGCATCCTTCATGTACTGTGCGGGGATCGCCACATCGAGCCTGTCCAGCTCCTTCATCCGCCGCCATTCCTCCTCGTCCGCCACGCAGGTGCCCGGCGAGATCGCCATGATGTGCGCCGGCATGGGCGTATCAAGGTGCTTAGCGTTGATGTATGCGACCAGCCCCAGCGCGAGATTGCCGCCGGAGGAAGTTCCCAAAACCGAGATGTTCTCTGGCGCGTACTCCCGCAGCATGGCCTTATAGGTCTCGTGTACCATCTCATACGCCTTTGTCAGCGGATACTCCGTGCAGAGCGGATAATACGGCACATAGAGGTCGAGTCCCGTCTCCTTCGCAAAACGCAGCGCCTTTTTGACGGAGCTGGGCCGCGGCGCGGACACCATACCGCCGCCGATAATGAAAAGGTTCGCCTTTTTCGCCCGTCCGGGGTGGAGCATTTTCAGCACAGGAAAGCCCATGACCTCGGTTTTGACAACCTGTATCTCGGGATCGCGCAGCTCTGGGATGCGGTTTCTCGCGTTCTGTCTCCGCTTTTTCACCAGAAGTTCATCCACGCTCCCGCCCCACATCCGTTTCAGTCCGAGCATTTTTACCAGACGCTTGAGGACTTCATATTGAAAAGACATATGCCCGCCCCCTTGATCTATCTTTTCGTTAGATTTTGCTAACAGCAGGGTAGACTGCGCCGAAGCGCAGTAAAAGGTTAAGTGTCCAGCAGGCGCGGCATGCTGCGAAGCCCGATGGCAACGGTCGATCCGTTGTGCAGCAGCGCGCCCGTCGCGGGCGGCAGCACGCCGGTGACGCCGAGCAGGATGAGCGCGAGGTTGAACGACATGATCGCGCGGTAGTTGCCCCGGATGCGGCGCATCAGCGCCTCGCTGAGCTCGCGCAGCGTCACGAAGGCGTACAGATCGTCCTCCGACACCGTGATATCCGCGATCTCGCGCGCGATTGCCGCGCCCGTGCTGATGGCGACGCCGACGTCCGCCTCCGAAAGGGCAGGGGAGTCGCTGATGCCGTCGCCGACCATGATGACCGT
>CAMVGI010000020.1 GCA_947166955.1 uncultured Clostridia bacterium
GGTGCAGGTCGAGGCGTACAGCATCGGCGGGAGCAACTACTGCAAGCTGCGCGACGTCGGAAAGGCGGTCGGATTCTCGGTGGCGTACAACGCGCTCACCAATACGGTGGAGATCACCACGAGCGAACCGTACACGGAGGTAGCGTCCCCGTCTCGGGCGATCACCCTGCCAACCGACGGCTCGCAGTACGTCCCGCGGGTCGGCGACGTTATCCTCTGCGATGGCGGCACAGAGTATGAGATCAAGGACGTCGCGCGGTGGGACAGTAACGTCTTCGCGGAAGGCCCGCTCCCTCCCCTCCCGGCGCCGACGTGCGACTGGAGCGCGTTCCCTGCGCTGACGCTCCCCGAACCCATCGTCAGGCACTACTGCGATCAGCACGGCGACGATCTGTTCATCCGCAACGTCTACGAGGTGCGCCGCATGGTCTACACGATCTACAACGCGCTCGGCGACGAGCCGGAGGCGTGGCGCGACGGCAAACCGCTGTTCAAGATCAGCACCGAGATACCATCCGAGTATGAACCCTACACCGAACGGTTCTGGCCGTGGCGAAGTGAGGAAATCACGGATGTCGTTCGCGCCTGCCCGAACGTGCGGTACTACGTCGACGCCTACGACGTGTATCACAATCACGTCTACCAGTACACCCGCTACTGCTTCCTGTCGATATGAGCAGGGAGTACATGACGGCGCTCCAGCGGCGCTTCCACATCGCCTCGGAGCGGTCGGCGGAGCTGAAGCAAGAGGCAAAGGCGGCGTATGACACGCTCCACGACACGCTCAGCCGCGACCAGCAAAAGCTCCTGCTGCGGCTCATCGACGCGGAGACCAGCTACCGCGACGAGGAAAAGCTCGACGCCTTCTTCTCCGGCTACCGTCTGGCGGACGGCGTCCATCGCGAGCTGCTCACGGTCCCGCCGTACTCCTACGAGGACGAGAACGAGAGGCAGGCGCAGGAAGCGTTCCGCCGAGAGCACGGCGGAGAAGATTGACCGTAAAGCGAACGGGACGGCAGGAAATCGCCGCTCTGTTCGCTTTGCCGTTTCCGCGCCGTCGCTGGGCTGAATCGCTACCGTCAAAATCGCTAACGCGGAGTTTTCCCGTTTGTGCAAAAAGCAGAATCGCGTCGACGACACTTCTGTTTCGACAGGCTTCTACCAAAAGTGCTTTCTCACGCGGAGTATATTCAGACGATGAATCGGTCGAAAAAGCTGAAATAAACAGAAAGGAAGCGTGAAATTGGAAAACAACCGCAAAACACTCAAGACCATCGACGGCAGGACGCTGATGGAAGCGGAGCTCAAGCCGCTGGACTTCGTCGTGGACTCGCTGCTCGCGACGGGGCTGCACATCCTCGCGGGCTCGCCGAAGGTCGGCAAGTCGTGGCTCGCGCTCTGGCTCGCCGTCACCGTTGCCAAGGGCGAGAGCGTCTGGGGCATGGCGACGAAGCGCGGCACGACGCTCTACCTCTGCCTTGAGGACTCGACGCTCCGCATCCAAAACAGGCTCGAGGAGATCACGGACGACGTGCCGGACAACGCACATTTTTGCACCGAGGCGTTTATTCTCGGCGAAGGTCTCGAGCAGCAGCTCGAAGCGTTCCTCACGGAGCATCCCGACACGGTGCTCGTCATCATCGACACGCTCCAGATGATCCGCGACGCGCGGCGGGACATGACCTACGCCAACGACTACCGCGACCTCACCTCGCTCAAGCGCATCGCCGACGCGCACGGCATTGCGCTCCTGCTCATCCACCACCTGCGAAAAGAGTACGCCGAGGATGTGTTCTCGCGCATCTCCGGCACGACCGCGATCAGCGGCGCGGTGGACACGAGCCTCACGCTGGTCGAGCAGGAGCGCGGCAGCGGCGAGGCGACGCTCTACTGCATCGGGCGCGACATCGAATACTGCGAGCTGGAGCTTGCGCGCAACGCCGACAACGTCTGGGAGCTGACGAGCGACAGCAGGACGCTCCCCAAGGGCGGGCGGCTCATTCTTCTCCTCTCCGCGCTGATGAAAGACCGCGCGGAATTTATCGGCACTCCGACAGAGCTCGCGGAGCTTATCGACCCTGCGGGCATGAACCAGATCTCGCCGCGCAAGATCTCCGGAGAGGTCTCGAAAAACCTTGCAGCACTGCGGGAAAACGGCATCGAGGCGTCGGTGCGGCGGAGCAACGGCAGGCGTCTCATCGAGCTGCGCCGTGCCGATAGTGTCGATACTTCCGGGGGCGGAAACAGCGTCCCTATCGTCCCTGACGCTCTCGCGTCGGGAGCAGCCCTGTGAGCGATTCTTTGCCGCCGCGTTGCCCCGCAACGAGAGCTGGCGGGAACGTGCCCCTCTGCGGAGACATGCTGGCAGGTACACGCCGACGCTTCGGCGAAGCGCGCGAAGGGTCCAGAGACGCGGGTACGCTCTTTAGAGCGTGACAAGTTTCGCCTTCGTGGTACGGTTTGGGCCTTCCAGCCCAAACCGCCCACTTCGGCAGAGCGGGCTAAGCCCGCGCCCCTATCACGGAAGGAGCAAAGAATGACGAATGGCTAAGGACGAATTCATCCGTCTGCGCGTCGCGGATTGGGAGAAATTCTGGATACAGCAAAAGGCGGACAAGGCGGGTCTCTCACTCAGCGCCTATGTGCGCGAGGCGGCGCTCTGCCGTCCCGTCGTCGTGTTCGAGGGGCTCGACGAGCTGGCGCGGGAGCTGCGCTACGAGGGCAACAACCTCAACCAGCTCACGGTCATGGCGCGGCAGGGACGCATCGAGCAGATCAACTACGAGCGGTTCACGGAGGCGTATCAAAAGGTATGGCAAGCGTTAAATTCGTTGCAGTCTCGCGAAGTCTGAAAGGCATCATCGACTACGTCAAGGACAGGGAGAAAACCGACGAGCGGTTGATCTCCGGCGTCAACTGCGTGGCGGAATCCGCGCTCGACGAGTTCGAGTCGGTGAAGAAGGAGTTCCACAAAACCGACGGCCGCGCCTACTACCATATCGTGCAGGCGTTCTCCCCGGACGATCCGCTGGACTTCGATACGGCACACGAGATCGGCTGTAAGTTTGCGGGCTACTTCCAGGGCTACCAGGCGCTCGTCGTGACGCATAGGAACACCGCGCACATCCACAACCACATCATCCTCAACTCGGTCAGCTTCGAGGACGGTCGGAAGTTTCATCAGAGCGCATACGAGATGCGTCAGGCGAAGGAGTTCTCCAACGAGCTGTGCCAGCAGTACGGCCTCTCGATCACCGAGGCGAAGGCCGATCCGTTCCGCGTGCCGAAGTGGAAGGACAAGCTGCGCCGCGACGTCCGCTCCGCGATGGAGCGCAGCGACACGCGGGAGCAGTTCATCGCGCGGATGGAAGAACTGGGCTACGGCGTCAAATGGGAGGACGGTCACAAATACATTACCTACACCACGCCGGAGAACATCCGCTGCCGCGACAGCAAGCTCTTCGACAGCACGCTCACGCGCGAGAACATGGAACGCTACTTCGAGATGGGCGGCGCGGCGTATCTGGAGAACCGCCGGGAGGCCGCCGCGTTCTATGGCGAGGAGACGCCAACGCTGGACGATACGATCGGCGAGCTCGCAGGCGCGATGGACGCGCTGCTCTCCGGCGACGAGACACGCTTCCACATGGAAATGGTGTACCACAGCGAGGATGAGATCGAACGGATGCTCGCGCTGGGACAGAAGCTCTCGCGCACGACCGTCGCCGTGCAGGACGACGACGGCGAAGCGGAGCGTCAGCGGATCGAAGCGGAGCTGCGCGCCGCCGCGGAGCTCTCCGGGCAGATCGCGCGGCGGATGCTCGACGAGGACGACGAGGAGGAACAACGGCGGGAGATCGAGGAAGAAGAGTTCGAGCAGTATCACGGCTTCGGCATGAGCATGGGGATGTCCATGTGGTAGAGCCGAGAAAACGAGGTGAGAAAGCGATGTTTTTATTCGAGGGCGATTTTCAAATCAACCAGACGACGATCCGCGGCGTCGTGTATCAGACGACCAGCTTCTACAGCGGCGACAAGGATATCTTCCAGAAGGTCGGCGAGCTGATTGACGAGTCCTTTCGCACAGCTAACGTCGACAATATTACGAACGATTCTTCGTCAGATTCGGATATAGCTATTGATGAGCCTTAGCGGTATTGTTTGTCGCGGAAAGGAGATGTATCAGTATGGCAAACGAAACAGCCGCGATCTATTGCAGGCTCAGTCAGGACGACGGAAGCGTCGGCGAGTCCGGCAGCATCCAGACGCAGCGCACGCTGCTCACGCAGTACTGCGAGGAGCACGGCATCACCATCGGCGGCTACTACTGCGACGACGGATGGAGCGGGACGAACTTCGAGCGCCCGGATTTCAAGCGGATGCTCGACGACATCGAGGCGGGCAAGATCAATATGGTCATCGTCAAAGACCTCTCCCGCTTCGGGCGCGAGTATGCGCAGATGGGTATGTACATCGAGCACTACTTCGAGCAGAAGGGCGTGCGGTTCCTCTCCGTGGCGGAGAACATCGACTCGGCGAACGGGCTGGACAATCTCGTCCTGCCCTTCACCAACGTCATCAACTCGTTCTACGCCCGCCAGTCGTCGAGCAAGACCAAGGCGGCGTTTCAGGCGCGGGCAAGGGCGGGAATGTTCATCGGCAGCCGCGCGCCGTTCGGGTACATCAAAGATCCGAACGACAACCACCACCTGATCGTCGATCCGCCCGCCGCCGACGTGGTGCGCGACATCTTCCGGATGTTCGCGGACGGCGTCGGCTACGTCCGGATGGCGAAGATCCTGCGCGAGCGCGGCGTGCTCAATCCGCAGGCGTACTTCAACCAGAACAACCCTGACTACTTCAAGAGCGACTACTGGCGGCAGCCTCACGACTGGCATCCCACGTCCATCCGCGTCATCCTCAACAACCCCGTCTATCTCGGCAAGACCGTGTTCGGGCGCACCAAGACGAAGGGCTTCTTCGACAAGTCCCGCGTCCACACCGACGAGGAGGACTGGATCGTCGTGGATGATACGCACGAGGCGCTTATCACGCAGGAGCTGTGGGACACGGTGCATCAGATGATGGCGGCGCGGCGTCGGGAGAACGGCAAGGGCGAGGTGCAGCCCTTCATCGGACTTGTCAAGTGCGCGGGCTGCGGCTCGGCGCTCAACGTCAGCTACGATAAGCGCAAGGGCAAGTACACCAGCTTCTCCTGCTGGGTTTATAAAAACTACGGCAAGGCGCGCTGCACGTCCCACGCCATCAGTTACAACGCGCTCAGTCAGCTCGTGCTGGAGGACATCCGGCGCAACGCCGTCGTCGCCAAAAAGTACACGGCGAAGTACATGGAGATGCTCGTCGCGGCGAAGGAGGAAAAGAAGAAAGCGGACACCGACCGGCTCAAGCGGGAGCTGAAGGCGGCGGACAAGCGGATCGACGAGCTCTCGAAGATCCTCACGAGGATCTATGAGGACGTCGCGCTGGAGCGCATCAGCGAGGAACGCTATCAGGCGATGGCGCCGGGCTACGAGCGCGAGCAGGCGCTGCTTAAAGCGAAGCGTGACGAGCTCGCGCGGGAGGTCGAGAGCAGCGAGGAGGTCTACGAGAACATCGAAAGGTTCCTGCCGGTCATCTGGAAGTACACGGACATCGAAAAGCTCGACGCGCGCATCCTCAACGAGCTGATCGACAGGATCGTGGTGCATGAAAAGGAGCTGGGGCCGGACGGCCTCAAGCATCAGCGCGTGGACATCCACTATAAGTTCATCGGCTACGTCGACATCGAGGAGGAGTGGAACAAGGACGAGAACGCCCAGCTCTTGCGGGAAGTGATGGACGAGCTGACCGCAACGGCGTAAGAGCGCGGTTGCAATTTCCGCCTGTCTGGATTAAACTGAACTTGACGATACATCGGATGGCCTGTCACGGATATTTGAGCAAGGCGCTGACAATGCCTCCGCTGTGGAAAGATAACAATTTGTGACTTGGTGAAAGATATGCTATGATACTGATATTCTATTAAAAGCAGAAAAGTCTGCTTTTAATAGCGCCGCCAGGCGCGTAGAATATCGTATGAGACGCGCCGATGTGCAAGGCACAGCGGCTTCCATTAAAACATCTTGTTTTAATGGAAGAATAGTATGATAGCATGGCAGGTTTGGCAAATTCTTTGAAGGGCGGCAGTATATGGCAAAAAAGAGAACCGAAGTACTGACGGTGCGCTCCGGGGCGGCGGAGTATCTGACCTACGTCGCCGCAACCGGCGAGGATAAATCCAGCATC
Source organism: uncultured Clostridia bacterium (assembly GCA_947166955.1). The sequence continues at coordinate 6,286 of CAMVGI010000020.1, forward strand.
GAAATGCGCTATGAAAATGAGAATATCTGGCTGACACAGAAGATGATGGCGGAACTGTACGGCGTGTCGAAACAGGCGATCAGCCAGCATCTTCAAACCATATTTGCCGACGGCGAACTGGTAGAAGAAGCAGTTGTCAAGAAATACTTGACAACTGCCAGCGATGGCAAGCAATACAGTACCAACCATTACAGCCTGCAGGCTATTATCGCCGTCGGCTTCAAGGTCAACAACGAGCGCGCGGTGCAGTTCCGCCGCTGGGCGAACGGCATTGTGAAGGATTACACCATCCAGGGCTGGGTGATGGACGACGAGCGGCTGAAAAACGGCGGCACGCTGCTGACGCAGGACTATTTCGAGAAGCAACTCGAAAAGGTACGCGAGATCAGGATGTCCGAGCGCCGCTTTTATCAGAAGATCACCGATCTCTACGCCACGGCACTGGACTACGATCCCTCCGCCAAGGCGACGCAGCGGTTCTTTGCCGCCGTGCAGAACAAGCTCCACTATGCCGTCCACGGCGAAACGGCGGCGGAGGTCATCTACCACCGCGCCGACGCCGAAAAGGAGCACATGGGCCTGACGAGCTGGGACGGCTCGCCCTACGGCAAGATCCACAAGTACGACGTGACGGTCGCCAAGAACTACCTGACCGAGCTGGAGCTTGCGCAGATGGAGCGCATCGTGTCAGCCTACCTCGATATGGCGGAAATGCAGGCGCTGCGCCACATCCCGATGACGATGGAGGATTGGGAGGAACGGCTCAACGGGTTCCTCAAGCTTTGGGACAGAGATATTTTGCAGGACGCGGGCAAGGTTTCGGCGGAGCTTGCCAAGCAGCACGCGGAAACGCAGTTTGAGAAGTACCGCATCGTGCAGGATCGGCTGTATGAGAGCGACTTCGACCGCTTCCTGCTCGACGAGGAGAAAGAGGAGAAGGGCTGACGATGGCAAACTACACCTATCTCCTGCGCTGCGCGGACGGGACGCTCTACTGCGGCTGGACGAACGACCTTGACAAGCGCGTCGCGGCGCACAACACGGGTGCGGGCGCGAAGTACACGAAGGCGCGCCGCCCCGTGGAGCTTGCGTACTACGAGACTTTTGCGACCAGGCAGGAGGCAATGCGCCGCGAGGCGGAGATCAAGCGCCTCACGCGGCAGGAAAAGCTGGCGCTGATCAAGGAAAGGGGTTTTTCGCGTTGAACGCGAAAAACCCCCCAACAAAATATATTACCTTACGGACAACCAGCGGTCGGAGGCTCAAGTCCTCCCTCCACAACCAGAAAGTAGCGGTTTTCGCCAGAAAGCCGCTACTTTTATAACTTTTGGCAGGTGTTAGCCGAGGGCAGGCAAACGGCTGACCCATAAGTTGACCCAAATTGGAATTAGGACGCGCCCTGCGGAGTGGACGGGGGAAGGTGACCCATCTCTGCTTTGCTTACGGCACCGCTGGAATTGACGCTTGCTTTCCGGCTTTGTTTATGGATCAGCCTTCACGCTCAAGAGCGCAAAAAGCGTATCCCACTTTTGCTTTGCGCTCTTGCGCTCTTCCTCAAAAAGCCGGCAACCATGCGGGTTTGGCTTCAGAGAAAGAGCGCAAAATGCATTCTGTGGTTAGAGCTACTTATTTGCGGGTACCTTGATGCCTGCTTGTAAGCAGCGTGGGGTTATGCTAAACTGTGGCATCATAGAGGGCGGTGATGGATGTGAGCAGACTATCATTCAAGGCGTTTTGCATCGAAAACTATGCACAGCACATTGGCAAGCCCAGCAACGAGGTCTACGACCTCTTCGCTCGCGAGCAGCTCCTCGACCTGCTCAACAGCGATTATGAAGATTTGAGTGGCATGGGGTTTGAGTATCTGATGCAGTTTTTCGACGAGTATTTGAACGGCGGCGTAGCGTGAGGCTCTAATCCCTTCTCACGCCCCTGCCGCCAGCACGTTTCCATCGTGTTCGCCGCCTCGATCTGCGCGGGCGTTGTGACGCGGTATCGTCCACCTCTTCTTTGCTTATAGTAGCTCAACTATTGCGCAGAGCATAAGCTCCAAATAACGCATATCTAAAATTTCTGCGGATTTCCGCAGAAATTTTAGATATGCGCTTGCTTTTATGGGCATACTTATGGTAGAGTAAGCGTAGTAAATGAAAAATCTGCGGAAATCCGCAAAAATTTTACGGAGGTGCTTTGCCGTGCAGTATAAGCGGGAGCAGTATTTAAACCAGCTGATCCAGAAAAAGGATAATGGCCGCGTCAAAGTAATCACCGGCCTGCGTAGAAGCGGAAAGTCTTACCTCCTTTTTACCCTGTACAAAAACTATCTTGTTGAATCGGGAGTTGCGGAGGATCAAATCATCGGTCTTGCTTTGGACGAGATCGATAACGCAAAGTATCGCAATCCTTTTGAGCTGAACAAATACGTTAAAGATCGCGTGGCGGATGCTGGCAAGAGGTACTATGTTTTCATCGATGAGATTCAGTTTGTCGCCGAAGTGCAAAACCCATATGTTGAGGACTCGGACGCAAAGCTGACTTTTATCGATGTTGTCCTGGGCCTTATGAAGCTTCCAAATGCCGATATCTATGTCACTGGGAGCAATTCAAAAATGCTTTCGTCCGATATTCTGACGCAGTTCAGAGACCGCGGCGACGAGATACGCGTCAACCCACTTTCGTTCGCCGAGATTTATGAGTGCTATGACGGGGACAAGAGAGGTGCGTGGCGCGAGTATTTCACCTACGGCGGGATGCCGCTTGCCTGGACGTTGGCGTCGCACGAGGAAAAAAGCCGCTATCTGAGAGACCTGTTCAAACGGACTTATATCAAGGACGTGCTGGAGCGCCACCAAATCAAGAACGACGCAGAGGTCCTGGAGATCCTTCTGAATATCCTTGCCTCCGGCGTGGGTTCGCTGACAAACCCGAGCAGGATCTCCAATACCTTTGAAAGCGAGCGGCAGCTTTGTGTTGCCCCCAATACCATTGATACCTACATCGGCTATTTTATGGATGCCTATTTGATCCAAAAAGCCGAACGATATGATGTCAAGGGACGCAAGTATATCAAGACCCCGCTGAAATATTACTATTCCGACCTCGGGCTCAGGAATGCGCAGCTCAGTTTTCGTCAGCTCGAAGAACCTCATCTCATGGAGAATGCGCTTTTCAATGACTTGATTCGAAGAGGGCTTGACGTTGATGTGGGCGTCGTGGAGCTCAACGTACAGGATGAAAACGGAAAGAACGCTAGAAAGCAGTTGGAAGTCGATTTCGTGGTCAATCGCGGCGATGAGCGCTTTTACATTCAATCAGCGCTTTCCATCGACGACCCCGAAAAGAAAAAGCAGGAAATCGAGTCTTTGATCCGGATCCCGGACTCCTTCCGAAAGATCGTAGTTGTCAAGGACTATATGAAGCCCTGGCGGGATGAGAACGGAATCCAGTATGTCGGCGTAGAACAGTTCCTACTTGACGAGGACTTTCTGTCGCACTGAGTGATCAACCGAACGCCAAAATAGAGGAGTGACTTATTTATGCTTGATTAGTTGCTAAGTGCTATCGCTGCCCTCGGCTCTGCCGGAGCGCAGGAAGTATTGGCTTCAGCGGGTGAAAGCGCCCTAAAGAAATACAAAGATGCGAAAGCATGGGAGAACTTACTTGTCGGCACTGGAAATTTCTTTGTCAATTTTGAACAGGATGAAAGTTCCTTTTTTGAGGATTTAGCTCTTGTGCTATCAGGAGAAAATTTATCCCAAATTGCAAAGGATTTACAGGCTGACGCTGGCTATGATTTGAAGCATAGACTATACAAGTCTTTAATGCAGTTAATGGCTAAATACGAGATACCTCATGAAACAGCTGAAAGCTATACGATGCGGATTATTGGCACCGTGCTTGAACAGTTAAAAACGATCAACCCCGAAAAGTATGAACACTATTTTTTGCAGGAATGGCGAGATGAACAGGAAAAGAGTTTTTGCGAACTACAGAATAGACTTCGGCGGATAGCGTACTTCACTACATGGGCTTCGGACACACTACTCGATGATGCTAACGGAACTAATTCATCTTTTGTTGTTGGATTCGCTGTATATTCAGCCGCATTTGCTTTCATCACCAGATCGGGTAACAGCCCTCCCATGTTCGGCAGCGGCACCGCTCCCATGAGAAGTGCGAGCGTCACAAAAAATGACAGGATACGTTTGGATTTCATCGGGAAAAACCTCCTTGAAAGGTCTGAAATTACAAAGTCAAGCCGTGCGGCGCGCCCATTTGAGCGCGAAAAAGCACGCTTCGCCGGGGGACGGGATCGCCCTCGGTGAAACGTGCTTTTATGCTTACGGGTATGGAAAAAGGACAGACTTACGCTGTCTGTCTGTCTGTCTGTCTGTCTGTCTGTCTAATTATAGGACGGATTTCCATGTTGTCAAGCTCCTTTTTTCAAATTTTTCGCACAAGCCATATCCCGAAAATTGGACATAGCCTTATTATCAAAACCCCAAAAACTGGACACGCTTATTCAGACGAGCGCGCCGCGTCGGTCGTGAAGCGTTGCAGAAGCAGATCGCGCTGGAACAGCAGCTCCTGCTCCGGGTCAACGCCCGCGTCGTAGACCAATCCCACGGCGTAGCGCGTCACCACGGCGAGCATCAGGTGCAGCGTCGCGGAGAAGA